>JASLFQ010000244.1 GCA_030150595.1 Aquirhabdus sp. | reverse complement strand
TTTTCAGGATCAATGATCTTTGGTGGCGCATATTCTTGGACGTGAACTTGATCGCCATAGAGGTCGATTGCCAAGTTAAAGTCAGGCAAATCCGCATCGTAAATACGTAAATTACTGACGCCTTCACGGACGGCTTGTTTCTTGAGATTGCTAATATTCTTGATTAAACGATTGATAAAATCTTTTGAACCTGCATTTTCGTCTGTGAATTCAATGGTCGGTGTTTGCCAAGCTTGCAAGAACGACGGTTTATTTGAAGTCGCTGCAATTTCACCAATACGAATATAAATCGGCAATTTACCGTTCATTAAACGCGTATTGCTGATGTGATTGAGCTGCAAAACGTCGGCTTGTTCAATTTGTGACGCAATAATCGCTGCGTGTTGGCTTGGGGCAAACTTCTGTAAGAGATAGCCTAAACCTTGATACAGCGCACGATTGCTGACTTTGTCACCCAAGCGTTCACCGTATGGAGGATTGGTGATAATCAGTGCTTTATCTTCATGTTCACGCAATTGGAAATCAGGCCAATCAGCAAGTGTACGTTCTTCGAGTTTCACAAACGGTAAACAGCGCTCTAAACCAGCAGCAATCAGATTGGTACGCGTCGCTTTCACTGCTTCCCAGTCTGCATCGAAGGCATAAACAACTAATGGGTATTCATTAGAATTGACCAACTTATCGACAGCGGCTTCAAAACGATCTTGCGCTTCAAGTTTTAATTTTTGCCAAATCGCGCCATCATGACCAGCCCAGCCCGGGAAGCCAAAACGACGATTTAAGCCTGGCGCGCGATCTGCAGTCATCATCATTGCTTCGATCACAAATGTTCCCGAACCACACATTGGATCGATGAGCGTGTTGTATTTTCCAGTATGCCAATCTGCTAGGCGTAGAATCGCTGCGGCAAGATTTTCTTTCAGCGGTGCATCAGTCATCGCATGGCGATAACCACGACGATGCAAGCTGTCGCCTGATAAATCCAAACTGAACGTGTGGCTGCGTAATCCAGCGAGAACGGTTAGGGTAATTTCTGCATTTTGCGTATCGATACTTGGACGGCGACCATGGCTGTCCATAAAGCTATCAACCACAGCGTCTTTGACACGTAACGTGGCAAATTGACTATTCATCTTTACATCGCGTTCAGATTGAATACGAACGACGAAGGTACTTTGTGGACTGAAAACCAATGACCAATCAAAATCTTTTGCTGCTTCAAATAGTTCTTCAGCCACATCACGCACATCTTGGCGCTCTACTTGAACCGTAAATAACGGGAGCAATACACGTGAGGCGAGGCGAGACCACAAACAAATGCGATAAGCCGTTTCTAAAGTGCCTTCAATCACCACACGCCCTTGTTGAAACGGAGGTTGATGATCAACGACTGTCGCGCCAAGTCCCGTCACTTCCTCCGCGAGCAGCCGTTCTAAACCATCGGCGCAAGTAATGTGATAGATCGTACGGCGTGCAGGTGCAGTCATCGGGTTTTCCAAAAAATTCCAAAATACAAAAAAGACAAAGAACAAGGCGTATAGTTTACCTGATTTTAAGCATATTCTTGAGTTAGAATGAAACTTGATGCAAGTTAACAGTGCAATGCATGCATATAGATAGGTTGAAGGTTCGCCACGAAGGATATCGTCATGAATGATTTACAAAGCCAAGAAGGTAGCAAAGCCGTGATGCCAATTAAAGATTATGAGCAGTTTTATCAGTTTTATTTAACTGAACATTCGAATGCAACCAGTCGCCGTTTGCATTTTGCGGGTAGTACGTTGGGTTTGATCGGTCTCGGCTATGCGGTGAAAAAAGGCAAAGTACGTTATGCACTAATGGGTGTTGCTGCAGGTTATGCCTGTGCTTGGACTGGGCATTTTGTATTTGAGCGCAATAAACCAGCGTCATTTAAGCAGCCGTTCTATAGCTTCATTTCTGATTTCCGTATGTTTAGTGATATTTTGCGTGGACGGATTAGTTTGAAAGGCAAAGAGTTTGATCAGATTTCGTGATTTAAAAATGCTTGTCTCCTTCCCCTAAGGGGGAAGGTTGGGATGGGGGTGCTTTTGATTTTAAATTCAACAGCCATCCCCATCTCTTGCGCTAGGGCAAAGCAGTGCTTTGCTTTTTCCTAGCTCATCCCCTTGAAGGGGAAGACTTCAAAGCATTCTCTAATTAAAAAGGTAACAAACGTGACGACAAAGCGCTCATTGCAAGGTTTGTATTTAATTACCAATGAAGATTACTTTGTCGTTTTACGTCCAAAATTAGAAATGGCATTACGGGCAGGCATTGCACTATTGCAGTACCGCCGTAAACAAACGCCAAAATCCCAACAAGAACAAGAAGCACGCGAAATCCTTGCGCTCTGCAATCAATATCATGTCCCACTTATTATCAATGATGATCTTGCTTTAGCTGAAAAACTGTCTTGTGGTTTACATCTCGGACAAGGCGACGGTTCTCTCATAGAGGCTCGCGCAAGATTAGGTGCGAGTGCAATTATCGGACGAACTTGTCATGATTCATTGAGTTTGGCAAAACAAGCGGCTGATGAAGGGGCGAGCTATTTGGCGTTTGGTGCTGTGTATACATCCACGACCAAGCCGAATGCGCAGACCGTTTCGCTCGAGGTGTTAGTGACAGCGGCAGAGCAATTTGATTTGCCGATTTGTGCGATTGGCGGACTGACACCAGAAAATTCGGAAATCGTTAAAGCAACAGGTGTGAATTTGTACGCAGTAGTCAGTGATATTTTGGATTTACCTGTATCTGACATTAAAGATCGCATCAAATTATGGCAAAATAGCATCAGCCCTTGTATTCTCTAATTTAATTCAAGTTTTTAGCCGAAAATTAGCATCCTCAGTACAGCGATTTATCAATGAAGGTTTCTTTCTGATATGGGCGCTTTCAATACGCGTAGTTTGATTTTTGGTTTTAACTGCTATCTTGCCGTGATCATGGCATTGTTTGTTGCCTATAGTCTTAATCTGACGAATCCTGTGTGGGCAGTGCTCACAGTCTTTATTACGAGCCAACCTTTTGCAGGCGCGATTTGGTCGAAGGCTCTTTATCGAGTTATGGGAACGTTAATTGGTGCAGCGGCTGCATTAGTGATCATTCCAAACTTTGTAAATACTCCAATACTTCTTGTGTGCGTCATGGCAAGTTGGGTTGGTTTATGTCTGTATATTTCCTTGCTCGATCGGACTCCTCGTAGCTATTTCGTCATGCTCGCGGGATATACCGCAGCACTTGTCGGGTTGCCAGAAATTGTTAATCCTGCTGGACTATTTGATAATGCAATTGCGCGCGTAGAGGAAATTACAATAGGGGTGCTTTGCGCTTCGCTCACGCATAGTTTGATTTTTCCACTCAGCGTGGAAGGTGTGGTATTAGCAAAGATCAATAAAACACTCTCAGATGGAAAAAATTGGTTAGTTTCTGCACTCGAGGCGGAACCAGAAATTGCCGCTAGGAGAGCGAGACGACGTATAGCACTCGACCTTACCGAACTCACGATTTTAGGGACTAATTTCAAATTTGAAGTGATTGCGTCTCGTCAATATATCAATGCAATACGTGCTCTTGAAGAACGGTTAATTCTTCTATTACCCATGATTTATGCTGTTGAGGATCGCCTTGAAGCACTCAGACATTTTCAAGGGATTCCAGATGAAACGGATAAACTGGTCAAAAATATTAAGAATTGGGTTTTAGAGCATGATATTAATAATATTACGGTCAACAAAACCTTAATTGAACTTACGAAAGGCGTTGAACAGCAGCAAATTACAGCGATGATGGATCATTGTCGAGCCATTGCGGTCACGCATGCATCTTCTACATCATGGAAGGATATTCTGGAGCTTAATCTTGTCACACGTTTAATTGATTTAATTCAACTGTGGGCAGACTGTTTAGCGCTTTATTCGGTCGTGCTTGAACCTCATAAAAAACCAAGCCCAATCCTCAAAGCAATTGTTTCAATTAATCGTAATCGTCCGCTACATATTGATAAAGGCCTTGCAGCCTATTCAGGATTTACCACGGTTGTCGCGACACTGGTTTGCGCAGCATTTGTCATGGCGACAGAGTGGACTCAGGGTGCTTCGGCAGTCAGCTTAACCGCCGTTATGTGCTGTATTTTTGCTACGGCTGATAATCCAACCGTGATGCAAAAGAAGATGTTTGTCGCCACACTGATCGCGTTTCCGATTGCATTAGTTTATGTTTTTGGTATTTTTCCTGCGCTAGATAGTTTTCCGATGATGGCATTATCACTATTCCCTTTGGTTATGCTCGTCGGTGTGTATATGGCGACCCCTGCAACGATGATGAGTGCGCTGAGTATTGGCATGATTGTCGTTCCAGGGATTGGTTTTACATCCGCACCACATACCGATTTTGTCACTTTTTTTATGGGAAATTTGATTGCCACAATCGGTGTGTTGATGGCGCTTGTGGTGACGTTACTGATTCGTGTCATTAGTACAGAAACAAGTATTCATCGGATATTAAAAGCAGGTTGGCAAGAGCTTTCTCAACATGCGATCGGTCCTTATCATGATTATCAGGTGACATGGGCAAGCGTCATGTTGGATCGCCTTGGTCTTCTGATTCCTCGTGTGGTGACAGCACCAGATTCAGAGCAATTTAAAATCGATAAAGCACTCAAAGGTTTGCCTATCGGCTTTAATATCCTTGATCTTAGAGTTGCAAAAAAGGATATGCCGCAATCCACTCAAGATAAAATTAACGTGCTGATGCAGAAATTATCACGCTATTTTTTAAGTATGGCTCACCAAGGTTATACTCAACCTAGAACAGATTTGCTTGAGGATATTGATGTCATTATCAATGATATCTTAAAGATAAGATCGTTAGCCGCTGCGGATCGGAGTTCATTGTTTGCTGAAGATCCTCGCTTACATGGACTCATTGCGAGTGTCGGTTTAAGACGAAACCTCTTTCCTAACGCGACTGCCTTTCAAGCCATCGCTTTTCAAAAAGGGGAGCCTGCAAAATGATTGCTGAAGTCAATATTTTCGGCGTTTATATCAGTACTGGACTATTCGCAGCAGCAATTGCTGGACTGTTGCATATTGTTGTTCGACGTGTTCTACAATCAATCGGATTCTATGGCTTTGTTGCACATCAGAATTTACTCGATGTATCGCTATTTATTATTCTCTGGGGTGTGATTACATTGTTCCTTTCCACCTTTGCAGCACCTCTTTCCACGATTCTGAGTTGATCATCCATGAATACTAAATTGATGCAGTTTATTCGATTTTCCATCACAACTCTTGTGGTCGTGATTGCTTTGGTCATCGCGTATCTGCTGTGGGTTCATTATAAAGTCGAGCCGTGGACGCGTGATGGTCGTGTCAGTGCAAATCTGGTGCAAATTGCGCCTGATGTATCGGGTTTGGTGACGGATGTTCGAGTTAAAGATAATCAAACTGTGAAAGTGGGCGATGTGCTTTTTGTGATTGATCGTGAGCGTTATCAAGTAGCAGTAGATCAAGCTAAAGCAGCCATTACCAGTGTCCAAACTCAACTTGGGCAAGCTGAACGTGAAATACAGCGTAACCGTGTGCTTAAAGATTTGGTGTCTGCAGAGCAAAGCGAACAAAGCATTGCTAAACGAGATCAACTCAGTGCGAGCTTGATTCAAGCGCAATCATCTTTAGCTGCTGCCGAATTGAATTTAAAACGTACTGAAATTAAGGCAACTGTGAATGGACGCGTAACAAACTTTGGTTTGCTGCCTGGTAGTTATGCGACTGCTGGACGACCGATTATGGCGTTGATTGATCTACAGTCGATTTATGTGATGGGCTATTTTGAAGAAACAAAAGTTGATCATATTCATGTCGGTGATGTTGTTCACGTTCATCTCATGGGTGATCACAACACAATTGTTGGGCACGTCGATAGTCTCGCTGGTGGTATTGAGGATCGCGAGCTGGGTGCAAGTGCGAACTTATTAGCCAATGTGAATCCAACCTTTAATTGGGTTCGATTAGCACAGC
>JASLFQ010000084.1 GCA_030150595.1 Aquirhabdus sp. | reverse complement strand
GATGTAATGAGTCGGGAATGGTATCTGTGGTACTTGAACCGAGAAGAGTCATATTTCAATTCCTATATGTGTCCTTGATGGACTTCTATTTTTTGCACCCCATTTGTAGCGTGCCGTGCTGTCTTGCCAGCACTATCAGTGGAACTATGTATGAGTTCGCCTGAAGGCAGCTTTATGGTGTATGGCGAATTTTTTAAAGGATGTCCATATCTGTCTTTGATTATAAATTGCTGGTTATATTTACTATTTGTCGTCTGACTTTGAGAACTTGAATTAGAAAATGTAGAGGCACTTTCCTGACCACCAACCAAACTCTGATTCGGCATCAAAGTCGCCCCACACGTGAATTTATCACCCACAAATGCAACAGGCTTTCCGAACATAATGATGTTCTGATTATTCATCACGAGCGTAGACCAAACTTTGCATTTGGGACACACAAAACCATCGCCAGCGCGTAAAAATGCCATGCCGTTTGCGATTGCTTGCTGTTGTGTCGCCATGACAGTACCACCATGATCGGTAGTGGCGGCGATGATGCCAAAAGGAATCATAAATTTTTCTCTTATTAATAGAGTTTTTGGAATTTGTTTTTCCAGTAGTTATAAATATATAAATCAAAAAACCATCGCACAATATCAAAAAATTTGTCCACATCCAACTGTTTTTATTATAATTTAGTCAACAAATATAATTACTTCAAATTATGAGAATTCAATCACATAAAATCGCAAATTCAGATTTCAATCACTCAAAACCCAACTTACTCCACCTCAGAATCATCATCATTAAATGTCGTAATTCTCTCAACACGAAAGGTATCTTTAAGAGAACGTAACTCCGTTTTATGTAGTCCTGCAAGTCGTTCAAGAATTTTCTCACCAGCAGGCAAGAGACGAATCTCAACCTGACGACGATCTGTCAAACCCGTCTGTCTACGCACCAAACCACTCTCCTCACACCGAGAAATCAATGCCACCGTGCCATGCGGCTTCATCTGAAGTCGCTCCGCAAGCTCGCCCACAGTCGCCCAATTCCGCCCAGGAAATCCTTGAACATGCAGTAATAACTGATATTGCAACGGCGTCAATCCACCAGAACGAGCAGCCTGTTCACTGAAATGCAGAAATCTGCGTAACTGATAGCGAAACTCCGAGAGCGCCTCATACTCTGACTTAGACAGAGGATGTTGAACCTGCTTTTCTGACTTTGACATATCGTTTCTCGGATAAAGTATTAAATATATATCACGTTGTGATATATTATTACGCTCAAAATACACTCTACGGTAGACTTTCCACTTTGCCAAGCTCTCAACCCGCAAAAATGCCAAAACACCTTGGCGACTACTCTCTGCAACCCCGCGTATTACTGATTATCAGTCTTGCTGTCATTGCAGGGATTATTAGCTCATTTCTGGCTGTCATTCTACAGGCATTAATCGGTTTATTTACAAATCTTGTTTTTTATCAGCGAATTTCTACCGCGTTGGTTGCACCGAGCGCAACCGCACATTCATATTGGCTCATCTTACTCGCGCCTGTGGCTGGTGGACTCATCGTCGGACTCATTGCACGCTATGGCTCAGAGGCAATTCGTGGCCATGGCATGCCTGAAGCAATCGATGCGATTTTGCGTAAAGGTAGTAAAGTACAACCGCGTATCGCACTCCTTAAACCAATTTCTGCGGCCATTACCATTGGAACTGGCGGACCTTTTGGTGCGGAAGGACCCATCATCATGACGGGCGGTGCCTTTGGTTCCGTGATGGCACAGTTCCTCAAACTCACCGCTGATGAACGAAAAGCCTTGCTCGTCGCTGGTGCGACTGCGGGGATGGCTGCGACATTTAATGCACCTCTTGCATCCATTTTACTTGCCGTGGAACTATTGTTGTTTGAATGGCGTCCACGCAGCTTCCTGCCTGTCGTCACAGCGGTCGTCGTTGCAACACTAATGCGTGGCATTCTCATGGGAATTGGTGCAGTTTTTCCGATGCCAGATCCACATATTATTCTCGATTTTCATATTTCATTTTATTGCCTCATTGCTGGTATTGGTGGTGGCTTACTTGCTGTTGTCGCTACGGAATTGGTTTATTTTTCTGAAGATACTTTTAAGAAACTACCGATTCATTGGATGTGGTGGCCTGCCATTGGTGGATTGATTATTGGGATTGGTGGTCTTTTTGAGCCACGTGCATTGGGCGTCGGCTACGATGTCATTGCTGACTTGCTGCAAGGTCGTGCGACGGTATCGCTGATTATTGGCATATTAGTCGTCAAGACATTGATTTGGTCGCTATCACTCGGATCGGGCACATCAGGTGGTGTACTCGCGCCAGTGTTCATGATTGGTGGTGCATTAGGTGCGCTGGAAGCATTATATTTTCCTACGGTTGCACCTGGTTTTTGGGCGCTCATGGGATTAAGCGCAGTGGTCGGTGGCGTCATGCGCTCACCGTTGACAGGCGTTATCTTTGCGCTGGAATTGACGCATGAATGGTCAGCGATTTTACCGTTAGTCATCGTCACATCTTCAGCATACGGTTTGTCTGCCCTGATTCTAAAACGTTCAGTTCTCACTGAAAAAGTGGCGCGTAAAGGCTTCCATTTGACGCGGGAATATTCTGTCGATCCGCTAGAAATTCTCTTTGTACGCGAAGTCATGCGAACGGAGTTTATTAGCTTTCAACTCGATACGCCTCTGCCCGACGCGTCTTCAACTTTTGTGTCTCGCGAACTTAAAAATCGTCATCACAATAATCGTCAGGGACTGTACCCTGTGCTCAATCAAACCGGTCATTTACTTGGGGTAACAACACGTCGTGACATGTTGGATGCGGCTCTAAGTCACGATGACAAAACAGGTTCGACCATTCAAAACATGATGAATTCATCCCCTATAGTCGCTTATGTGGATGAAACTCTACGTGAGCTCGCCTATCGCATGGCAGACAGTCGTATTACCCATATGCCTGTTGTACTTCGCGAAGATCCGACAAATCTTGTTGGGATGGTTTCTCAGGCCGATTTACTGAAAGGTCGTTTACTCGATTTGCAGGAAGAGCGGGATGTGGAGCGAGTATTGCGGATTCATCGGATTATTCCATTTGTGATTAAAAGTCGCTGATCGCAAAAAAATCCCAGCCAAAAAATAACCCCAGTCAATGCTGGGGCTATTTTTTAGCAGAATTAACTGCCTTTCTTAGCCAGAATCTGATCAATCAGAATATTTCCAGATTCGGTAATAAACGCCTCCTCTTCTGGCAATGGTGGACGCTTACCTTCTGGCATTTTTGCACGCGCTTCAGCTTGTGCATCTAAAGCGATTTGATAGGTTTGCCAGTTTGGATAAGGCACCAATCCTGTGGCTTTACGACGCTCATTTTCAGCCGCTAAAGTTTCAGTTTCAATT
>JASLFQ010000219.1 GCA_030150595.1 Aquirhabdus sp. | reverse complement strand
AAACGCTCAGTCGTCCAGACAAATAAAAAGCGCAGCACTCACATCGCATAATGCAGCCTATGTTAAATGTCTTGATGCGACATGAAATATTGTCGCATCTTCGCCAAGTAACATAAGCTGAAGCACCACTTTATACGACATTAATGCTGCGCTTATTCGGGAAGTGCGCTGCTGTGAACCCCCTGTTTTGTTTACAGTTAAGCTAATGGAATGCAAAGTGTTTTCTGATACTCTCCAAAGCCTAAGCACTTAGTATCAACCCATAAGATATGGAATACATCAATGTTAGAAACTTCTACAAATAACCTTGCTGCAAATCAAACAAAAAACCGCTGGGATATTTCAGTTCGTATTTTTCATTGGATTTCGGTTTTACTTCTGATTACGACTTGGCTATTTGTTTATCTACATCACAATGCCGACGATAAATCACATTTCTATATTATGTGGCACAGATCGTTAGGGCTATTATTTTTGGTGTGGGTTGTCTCTCGTTTGCTGAACCGATTAAGAACACGTCAGCAAAATCCGATTGAAGCCAATACGGTGATCTGGCAAAAATATTTAGCAAGCCGCGTACATTTCTTGCTGTATGTCGCAATGATTGGCATGCCGATAACAGGTTTGCTCATGACTCAATATGGCGGAAAAGAAATGAGTTTGTTTGGCTTATTTAATATTCCAGTTTTCGTTAATCCAGATCCAGACCTTAAAAAAGAATTTCATGTTTTTCATACAGATTTGATTTGGACAATGTTGTGGTCACTCAGTACATTACATATTTTGAGTGCGTTGTTTCATCAATTTATTAAGAAAGATAAGCTGATTAATCGGATGCTGTAATTTGTCTTTTCATCATCTTGATTGGGCGCTAATCTACAGGGTAATGATTTAAAAATCTTTCAGGGGTGTACCGAATGAATACTACACAGATTACAATCGAACGCACCCCGCCTTTGCTTATTATTACCATCAATCGCCCAGAGCATCGTAATGCCGTGGATGGTTTGACCGCTGTTGCATTGGAAGACGCTTTCCAAACTTTCGATGCTGATCCTGATTTGTCGGTGGCGATTCTGACAGGTGCTGGTGCACATTTTTGTGCGGGTGCCGATTTGAAAGCAGTCGCTTCTGGTGATCCAGCACGGATGAATCATCTATCTACAGACGGCGCAGGACCAATGGGCCCGACGCGTATGAAGCTGACTAAGCCAGTGATTGCTGCTATATCTGGGTATTGCGTTGCAGGTGGCATAGAACTTGCGCTCTGGTGTGATTTACGTGTGGCGGATGAAACCGCTATTTTTGGTGTGTTTTGTCGTCGCTTTGGCGTGCCGTTGATCGATGGCGGTACAGTACGTTTGCCGCGTGCCATTGGCATGAGCCGCGCCATGGATTTGATTCTGACAGGTCGTTCCGTCGATGCCGCTGAGGCATTACACATTGGGCTTGCAAATCGCGTCGTGAAAAAAGATGAGTTGCTCGCTGAAGCAAAGAAACTGGCACTTCAAATCGCAGCATTTCCACAGTCTTGCATGCGTGGTGATCGACGAAGTGCCTATGAGCAATGGGGTTTGGATGAAAGTAGCGCCATTCAGAACGAATTTCGTCATGGAATGGCAACGCTTCAATCAGGTGAAACTTTAGCGGGTGCTAAAAACTTTATTGGTGGCAAAGGTCGGCATGGTGGCTTTGAGTAGATTTAATATTCTTATTGTTCTACCACTTCAATTCAACTAAGATTCAAATAATAACGCATCTCACTCAAATTGAATAATTTATGCAAGTTGAAGATCAAAAACAAAAAAAGATCGGCACGCAAGGGAATACTATTCCTATCGGGATAGCGTTGCTTGTTTTAGTAAGTTTCTGTCAATACCGAAATCACAAAGAACTAGTCGCCACGGGACACTGGATATCCACGCAAGCCATCATCACAAGAAATGAGAATATTGACAGAAATGACACTAGGAGTACGTCCTCCGCATGCCTAACAACATCCGCTGCATTCCCATTCCGAGGAAATAGTGTCCAAGCCGCTGTTAACGTAGATTGTGAGTTCATTAATGATCGACAGAGTTTTGATCAGGCCGTAGCTTTGCTACGTAAAAATTACCCACTTAACAGTAAAATCAGCATCGTATTTGATTCGCAGCAGCCTGATCGTGCGTTCACGTTTTCTCACTTTAACAACTCAAATGACCCAAACAACCCTCTATCTCAGCTTTTGTACGGAGGAGATATTATCGGTATTGGGCTAGTCGTGTACGGTCTAATTGCGTTACTACTAGCACGTAGAGTGAAAACGTGAATCTTTAAAAGTATCAAATTTCCAACTTAGGTTGAATACTGCAATCCGATTAGAATTACATTAGGCGACTTCAAAGCTTTCTGCCACAAAACTATTATCCCGTAAACGCTTCCAAATCTCTCTACCCACTTCATCAAAATCAACGACAGATTTTATGAATTTTTCTCGCTCTGCAACATCGATAAAAGGCGCTGGCAACATTGGATCAAAAACCACTTGGTGAATCGCAGCACGACCAAGTAAAAACGATTCTTGGGCAGCAACTTTATGTGTGAGTTGATCGGCGCGACTTACCCATTCTTTAAGCTCGTTGCTTGTCGCTCTATAACTCTCGATTAAAGCCGCACAATCCCATAACCCTTTAATCCGCTGTTCTACGCTATCTTCAAAGTCACTCGATACACAGACGATAGCGTCTGCTTCAAGCCCTAAAGACATTAAACGATTGCAAACAGCACCCACATTCTTTTCAATATTATTCGGTCTGATGTAAAGTCCTTTTTCGAGTTCACGGAAACCCAGCATCTTGAGCGCACGCTCACGACGAGTTAGCGCAGCTCTGTCTGTCCGACCTAAACTACTGGTATGTACAGTGATGTAATCGCCTTGCCAAGTCCTCACGCGATGATTTGCATCTCGCCAAGTCTCTACTTCAGCAGCAACTTTGACAGCTTTAGGGCCTAATTTATAAAGCCCTCTGCTTGCACTTTCAGTTAATCCATCAGCCAATAAACGAGTTAGCGCAACACGTGCACTCACTTCACCCAGCTCAAAAAATACGCAAGCTGCTACAGCTTCTTTAGCCGATAACGGTAATCCCTTTCCTGCTAATAATAGGTCTAAAATAAGCTTACGCGGGGTGATCTTCATTGCCTTGCTGACTCCACATGAATATTTGCATTGCAGAATATATATCAATTTATGACGAATATTGTTTTATTACATAAAATGAAATATAGTTATTAAAATAGTAATATTTAACTCATTACTTAAAAATCGAGTATGACCATGAATAGTCCACAATCAAATCTGCATCCAGATACGCTGGCAAATACACATGAAGTGTTTAACCAAACGCCGCCATTAGTCGATTATAACGTCTATGAAGGTGATACGGCACTTAAAAGTGCGGTCATTCGTGAGGGCGCCTCATGGGCAATTCCGCAACTGATGGCACATGGCGCACGTACTGGCCGTGCAGAATCGATTGAATGGGGTTATCTAGCCAACGAATTTAAACCGCAATTTCATAGCCATGATCGTTTGGGCAATCGCATTGATCTGGTTAAATATCAAGATGGTTATCACAAAATGATGGCAATGGCTTTGGAATCAGGCATCCACTCCTCGCCTTGGACGAATCCCAAACCTGGCGCTCATGTTGCGCGTGCAGCCATGATGATTTTGCAAAGCCAAGTTGATGCTGGACACATTTGCCCGCTGACGATGACTTTTGCATCTGTTCCAGCGATTAAAACCACACCGTCAATCGCCGCCGAGTGGCTCCCAAAAATTCTACATAATAGCTATGACCCACGTAATGTTCCACACATGGAAAAACAAGCCGTGACCATTGGTATGGGCATGACTGAAAAGCAAGGTGGCTCAGATGTTCGCGCCAATACAACACGCGCTTATCCGTTGAGCAAAGAAGGCTCTGGTGAGGCTTATGAGTTAATCGGACACAAGTGGTTTACCTCTGCACCGATGTGTGATGCATTTTTGGTATTGGCTCAATCAACAGGCGGTCTGTCTTGTTTCCTCGTTCCGCGCTGGAAACCAGATGGCACCAAAAATCCAATGCAAGTACAACGCCTAAAAAACAAAATGGGTAATGTCTCGAATGCCTCTTCTGAAATTGAATTGCGCGGTGCACTAGGTTGGATGCTGGGCGACGAAGGTCGCGGCGTTCCGACGATTCTTGAAATGGTTGGTATGACACGTTTTGATTGCATGGTCGGTTCTACAGCGAGTATGCGTCAAGGTGTTGCGCAAGCCATTCATCATGCGGAAAACCGTAGTGCGTTTGGTGACAAGTTGGTCAATAAACCTGCCATGCAGAATGTGCTCGCTGATCTGCAACTCGAAGTTGAGGGCGCTCTCGCCATGACCATGCGTATGGCGCGCGCACTTGATACGCCACAAGATGACCATGAAAAACTGCTCCTTCGTTTGGGACTTCCTGCTGGTAAATATTGGATTACCAAACGTAATCCTAACCATGCGTACGAAGCTATGGAATGTATTGGTGGTAATGGCGTCATGGATGACTTCATGATGGCACGCCTCTATCGTGATGCACCGATCAATGCCATTTGGGAAGGTTCAGGCAATGTGCAAGCCCTAGACATGCTTCGTGCAATGGCAAAAACGCCGACAGCCGTTCAAGCATGGTTTACTGAACTAGCTAAAACTCAAGGCGCATATACTGAACTTGATAAAGCGGTCGCCAAGCTGCAAAATGAACTCAAAGATTTGAGTGATATGGAATATCGCGCACGGCATATTGTTGAGCAAATGTCGCTCACCATGCAGTCAAGTTTGTTGGTACAAGCTGGAAATAGCACCGTCGCCGAAGCCTTTATTCAGTCTCGACTTGGCGTACATGGTGATCGCAATTACGGGACTTTGCCGCGAGGCATTGATTGCAAAGCCATTATTGATCGGGGTAATCCTTTAACGGCTTAGCCCTTTATCCTTATGAATGAATAATTAAGGGGCGAGGTAATGCCGAAATTGGTCAAACTGTTGATCAAAGCCTTACAACAGCTACAGACACAAGTCGTCATTCACCAAGAACAATGGGCGCAACAACAAAACCCTGAAGCTCTACACAGCTTAAGAATCTGTTTACGGCAATTACGGAGTTTGTTGCGTCCATTACGTTCACAACTTGGTGAAGCGATGGTTTTAGATGGTCTTGTGAAAAATAGTATGGCGTCAACCAATCGTATTCGCGATTTTGAGGTGTTGATTATTGAGCTTAAGCAACAACAAATGTTTGAGATCGCCCAAATCTATGAACAGCAATTGCAAGCAGCAAATGTAAACCTGAACCAACAATCAGAACTTGCAGCCATTATTCAATTGCTCATTACCCTTCCCTTATCTTGGCAAAAATCCATTTCTCAGCACCATGCTCAAAAATTGGAACATCACATTAGCCAACATTGGCATAAACAAAGTCAAAAGCTATTCAAGCTAATGCAGCAAGATAAGCCTAATAAGCATCGTTTACGGATCTTAATTAAGCAATTACGTTATAACAGCGAAATTTATCAAGCGATTTTGCCTAAACGGGCGACTAAACAAACACAACAGTTGAAGAATCTACAAGAATTATTGGGCACTTGGCATGATTACTTTGTTTGGTTAAGTGATGCAGAGCAACGCGTAGAGTTAGAAATATTAAAGTCGATATGGCAGAAAAAATTAAAATATTGGGAGAAAAAGTCAGATCAAGCACTCAAACAATTAAAGTTAGAGCACTTTGTGTAGTTTCTTAAATCCGAATTACTTCGAATCTTCTTGTTCCTTAATCGCAGAACGTAACTGATCTAAGTTTACGCGCAGCATATCTGCTACCAACTCATCAGTGCGTGGATCATTCAGAATACTTTCAGCCACACGCAATACGGTACTAATCACATTTTCTGCAATTTCGTCGTGATAAGGTAGCCATGATAAACGGCCTGTTTGAGGATCGGATTTTAGTTTTTCAAGAACCATTTGGCGCAGTAAACCTTCATCCTTTGCCAAAGCTTTTGCAATATTTTCGGTATACGTTCCTTTCGCCAAAACATCCGCAACTCGATCAAGCATGGCAATGGTGACGATGCCGCTGATGGCATTGATAACCGTGCTTTGAACGCGATCAACCAAACGGAATGTAAATCCTTCACCCAAAACACGATCAATCGCTCTACCAAAGCGCGCAAGGATAAGAAGTCCACGCAGCCAAGGATGTGGGTGCATAATAGAAGCTGAAATAGGAATCATGCCAAGTACGGCATACCAATTTCGTCCCAAATATTTGATCGTCCAACCATCCTCAGACCACCGTAAAAAAAACTCAGTAGCAAAAATCGCGCAAACAGAATAATCCGTCAGCCGAATAATGAGTAATTCCCCGCTGCTGACATGAAAGAAATTCTGCCACAACAACAGACCTAGCGAGATAATGGCAAGTACAAATAGAATCCAATCCAGTGTACGACCTTCGAACAGCGGCGTATTCTGTTGGATGTTTGTGTTTGTACTTGCTTCTAAGGTTGTTTCTAATTTCATGACAGATCCCTATTTGTTGTTTGTTTTTCCCAATTAATGCTTAGAAAAAATTAGACTGCTGTAACGCTAAAGTAAACGATGCAGCGGTGCAATACTCACCTGCTTCTATTTATTGTTCTTATAATCCTTTTTCAACCATATCTAATAAACGTTGGCTCAGCGCATCGAATTGTTTGCGATTCAAATGACTCAGAGGTCCATCAATACTCAATATCGCCATGCCATGAACCGCAGACCAAGCGAAGTATTCAG
>JASLFQ010000168.1 GCA_030150595.1 Aquirhabdus sp. | reverse complement strand
CAGCATCAATAATTTGTCGTACCGCATTGATGATGTGAGTAATCATGCAAATGCTGGCATAGCTGCTGCGATGTCGATGGGTGCTGCACCATTTGTTGCGGGGGCAACGACGTATTACATTGGTGGGGCTACATATGGAGGTCAAGGCGCATTTGGTGTTATGCTACGTCGAACTTCTGATAATGGAACTTGGAGTATCGATGGTGGTATTGCCGGTGATAGTTATGGGGTAGGCGCGCGAATTGGTGTTAGTGGCGTGCTTAAATAGTACAAATTAATATCAGAATCACTCTATAAAAAAACGCCCAAATGATGGGCGTTTTTTCTTTTGAATTTACAACATTATTAGGTCAATTAAGGTAATTCAAACCATAATAATTGTGCATCAGATTCTGCCTTGAGCGTACTTTGTGCTGTCATATGATCAAAAATAATGGCATCACCTGTAGATAGTTCTTTAATTTCTTTATCGTTTGAAATACGAACTGTGCCATTAATGACGTGCAAATAATTGGATTTCTTTTCGGGAGTCACGGTAAGTAGGCGATCAGCTTTAAGAGATGTCGCTAATATCCGAGCATCTTGGCGAATGACTAAATTAGAAAAATTGGCTGGTGCATTGTCTTCGGATGCAACAATCAAATGCCATTCATTTGGTTGATCATGGATGTTAAAAGCAAGTTCTTGATAGTTCGGCGCGGGATTGGTGATATTTGGAAATAACCAGATTTGGAGCAGATGAACAGGTTCATCGCCTTCATTCATTTCACTATGGGTTACGCCTGTGCCCGCACTCATGAGTTGCCAGTCGCCAGCAGCAATCTGTCCGACATTGCCCATGCTATCTTTGTGCGTGAGTTTTCCCGAAAGGACGTAAGTTAAGATTTCCATATTGTCATGCGCGTGCATGCCAAACCCACGATGAGCGGCGATGCGATCTTCATTAATCACGCGTAGTGCTGAGACCCCCATATAGCGCGGATCTTGCCAGCTACCAAATGAAAAGCTATGTTTTGCTTGTAACCAGCCGTGATTGGCATGACCACGGTTTGCATTTTTATGCACGATATAACTCATGGTAATTTCTCCAGCTGTGAACAATCATCGATTACATCGCCATATTCTAGGCTTTTCAATATGTAGTTTAAATATGCATCATGGGCTTATAGTTGTTAGGTTATCTTAATGATAGCTGATGAGATAGGGGTGAATGATGGGCATTTATTGCTTACAATAGTTAATTACTTCTAGATATTTGCATTATGAATAACGGTTCTCCCGTACAGTCTCTCGTCGCAGATCGTGTTCCTACGCATGTGATTACAGGTTTCTTAGGTGCAGGCAAGACGACGCTGCTCAAACATTTACTTGCCCAAAAGCCCGTGGGTGAAACGTGGGCGGTTTTGGTGAATGAGTTTGGTCAGATTGGATTGGATGGCGCGCTGTTAGATGCTGATGCAGACATTGCAATTCACGAGGTGGTTGGCGGCTGTCTGTGCTGTACTAGTCAGTTACCAATGCAAGTTGGACTTTCTCGGCTATTGACCAAGACTAAACCAACGCGTTTGTTTATTGAACCGACAGGGCTTGGACATCCGTTGCAATTGATTGAGCAGTTGTCTGAACCGCATTGGGCGCGTGCTTTAGATTTGCGAGCCATTATCAGTGTTGTCGATGGCACACGTTTATTTGAAACAAAATTGATCGAGCATGAAACGTATCAAGCACAATTAGCATTAGCCGATATTGTGGTGGTTTCGCACCAAGATCAAATGACTGAAAAAGATCATGTTCAGTTGACTTCGATGAACGATCATCTTTCTCAAATTAAAACAGTTGCACCGATTTTATTTTTTACTAATCATGGCGAGTTAGATTTAGCTGATATTGATCATCCGCGCCAGTTAGCTCGTCAAACGCGACGGTCTTTATTGCACCTTGCCCCGCAAAGAAACGTCAATTTTTCACAAGATTCCATCGATAATGTTGTATCTACGGATGCGATAGAATTGCCATATCATTACCATGAGCAAGCCTTGGCACAATCTGTTGGCGGATGGCGATTGCCGGTTGAGTGGGTCTTTGATCGGGATCGCTTGTTAGGTTGGTTGTTGTCACTGCAAGGATGGGTGCGGATCAAAGGCATTATTCGCATTTACAGCGCGCAAAAAGAGTCAGAATGGTTGGCGTTGAATTTGATTCCAGGACAAATCAGTTTTACCAGTCATGCTGGAAATGATGATAATCGTTTGGAAATTATTACGTCACCAGATGCAGATTGGGACGTGTATGAACAAGCATTGATGGCGTGTCGAGTGGAGTAATTGTTTTTCTTAATCAAGTAGTAATCACGTTATTGAGCAAAAGATTCGATATGAATGTTTTGTGCAGAAAACGCACATTTCGACAAGCTCAATGAGCTATTTTACATGAATGATTTTATTGAAAAAGCCGATATGACTGATTGATTATATCGGCTTTTTTGACTTCAGCTTATATCGCATTTATCTACGATAACGGAGTTTGACCCAGAACCCAAGTAGCATGAAAAATCCACTAAGTAGGAGCACTGGCAAATCGCCCCAACGCATATATGGCGTTTCGCCAGTCATCGCGGGTAGATTGCCACGTAAGACTTCGGGTTTGAATTGTGCTGTGCGCTTCACAATCTGACCTTGATCATTAATGAAAGCGGTGATGCCTGTATTGGTTGCACGAATGAACCAACGGCCTGTTTCTTTTGAACGCATTTGAACCATTTGCAGATGTTGTAATGGGCCATCAGACTTTCCGAACCAAGCGTCATTTGAAATTGTGACTAAGAAATCACTATTCCGTGCATTGAGTCGTGTCAGATTCGGATAGGCGACTTCATAGCAGATTGCTGCAGCGAGGGCATGACCTTTGATGTTCAACGGCGCTTGTCCAGCAGTTCCCGCGGTAAAGCTTCCTGTGTT
>JASLFQ010000127.1 GCA_030150595.1 Aquirhabdus sp. | reverse complement strand
ATTGGTGACATGCCCGCTTCAAGCGACGGGATTTTACGCAAATTCAAGACAGCGCCGAGTTTATGATCATTGACCAATTCTGGCATTGCATTCGACAAACCGCCTGCACCGACATCATGGATCGACACAATTGGATTCGCTTCTTCCAAGCCCCAGCACGCATCGATTACTTCTTGGCAACGGCGTTCCATTTCAGGGTTTTCACGTTGTACCGAAGCAAAATCAAGTTGCTCGCCCATCGTGCCGCTATCAACACTGGATGCCGCGCCACCGCCTAAACCGATCAACAATGCTGGGCCACCAAGGACGATCAGCAAGTCACCGTTTTGAATTGGCAATTTCTCGACATGGTCGGGACGAATATTGCCGTAACCACCTGCCAACATGATTGGCTTGTGGAAACCTCGTACATTGTTATTGACGTTTAATTCAAAAGTACGGAAATAACCACAGAGGTTTGGACGACCAAATTCATTATTAAATGCCGCCGCGCCGAGCGGGCCGTCGATCATGATTTGCAGTGGCGATGCCATACGTGATGGCTTGCCGTATTCCGCACCAAGCTTGTCTTCCCAAGGCTCAAGCGCATTAGGAATATTCAGGTTAGACACGGTAAAACCAGCCATACCTGCTTTCGGCTTACCACCGCGACCTGTCGCACCTTCATCACGAATTTCACCACCAGAACCTGTCGCTGCACCCGCAAACGGCGCAATCGCGGTTGGATGATTGTGAGTTTCCACTTTCATCAAAATATGGGTGTTTTGGTTGGTGTAGTTGTATTTGTGCAGTTTACCTTGCGGATAAAAACGCGCAGCCGACGTACCAACAATCACCGACGCATTGTCTTTATAAGCAGACAATACATTTTCAGGCGATTGCTTATAGGTGTTTTTAATCATTTGGAACAATGACAATGGTTTCTTCTCGCCATTCACTGTCCATTCGGCATTAAAAATCTTATGACGGCAATGTTCAGAGTTTGCTTGAGCAAACATCATCAGTTCAATATCGTTTGGATTACGGCTCATGCGCGTAAACGCATCAGTTAAATAATCAATTTCATCAATCGACAAGGCAAAACCAAACTCTTGATTGGCTTCAACAAGTGCATCACGACCACGACCTAGAATATCAATGCTATTCAGTGGTTTTGGCTCTGTTACATGAAACAATTTTTCTGCTTGCTGGATATCCTTAAAGACATTCTCAGTCATGCGATCATGTAAAACTGCATTAATATCTAATCTAAGTTGGAGAAGGTCATCAATATTGCCAACACCATGCAAGGTATACAGAATACCGCGTTCTAAGCGATGAACTGGCACATCACAGTTATTAAAAATATCAGTCGCTTTAGAAGACCACGGAGAAATTGTCCCTAGACGTGGTGTCACGAGTACTTGAACGCTATCAGCATCTTTAGTTTGCACAGCAAACGTTTGACCATCATTCAGTAAACCGACAGCGGCTTTCAGCTGTTGATCGTCTAATGGCGCATCAAAGAAGTAGAGAAACTGACTATCGACAGCCTTGACAGGCACGATGTTTGCTAAACGAGACAGCAACTGACGTTGCTTGAAGGTAGAGAGTGCAGGCGCACCAGCCACAATAAACATACTAGGACGAGCTCCATTAACAATCATACGGACTGCTAAAGCCTTAAAAAGAAGTCGCCTATGATACGCGTGTTTGCAATTCGGCTCTAGTGTCTTGTTCGACTAAACAAACTATTCGATAAAACAATGGCTAAACGTGAATATCACCGTATTTCTGTCGTACTCACTCGAATGCTGGTAATAAAGTTTAATTTAATTCATTATTAATGAATCATTTCGGAGTAATTTCATGACTGTTTATAACTCAAAAAAAGAAACCTCTAGCAAAAAAATGATCGTTATCGCACTACTTTTGCCCAGTTTTGCCACGCCAACTTTAAGTCACGCCGACAATGTGATGGTTTTTGCTGCAGCAAGCTTGAATAACGCATTGACTGAAATTGCACAGGGCTACGAAGCCACGCATCCGAACGATAAGATTCAAACGTCATTCGCCGCATCTTCTACCCTTGCCAAACAAATTCAACTTGGCGCACCTGCGCAGATTTTTATCTCGGCAGATGAACCTTGGATGGATGCATTAGCAAAGGGCAATTTACTGATTGAAAAAAGTCGCGTTGATTTATTAGCCAATCAATTGGTTTTAATTACGCCAAAAGACCAACCATTCCCCGTCATCATGGATAAAAGCTTCCATTTGCCACGCGCATTTACGGGGAAAATTTGTCTCGGTAATCCTGACAGCGTTCCTGCTGGTAAATATGCAAAGCAATCTCTCATCGCAATGGGTTGGTGGGATGAACTCCAACCACGTGTTGTACCGACTGAAGATGTCCGCAGCGCGTTAGCTTTTGTTGCACGTGGTGAATGTCCTGTTGGCGCGGTTTATACAACGGATGCGATGATTAGCGATAAAGTAAAAATCATCGGGACATTCCCCAATAACAGTCACGCACCAATCGTATATCCGCTGGCGTTGCTAAAAACGACAGAAAATCAAACGCAATCTAGCGCATCTAGCCAACAATTCTGGCAATATCTACAACAACCTGCGGCACAAAAGATTTTTCATAAATATGGATTTGGTGCAATTAAACATTAATGGCTTTAATGAACTTATTTGAGATCAACGCTTCTGAAAATCAGGAGTTAGGATGAGTAGCTTATTTTCCAGTCTAACGCCTGTTGAACTTCGTGCTTTGTGGCTTTCGCTCAAGGTCGCGTTTTGGTGCACGTTTCTAGGCGCAATCCCTGCGATTGGTTTGGCTTGGGTTTTAGCAAGAAGGAACTTTTGGGGAAAATCACTACTCGAAGCATTTGTTTATTTACCCATGATTCTGCCGCCAGTCGTTTTGGGCTATCTACTTCTCGTCGTGTTTGGACGAAATGGTTGGATTGGGCAATGGTTACAGCCTCTTGGTATTCAGCTCGCTTTTCATTGGACTGGTGCAGTACTCGCCTCTTGGTTAATGAGTTTGCCTCTCTTTGTACAACCAATTCGTTTGGCATTGCAAAACGTTGATGTCCGATTAGAACAAGCCGCCCAGACGCTGGGTGCAAGTCCTTGGCGAGCATTTATTACGATTACCGTGCCACTTTGTATGCCTGCAATTTTAATGGGTGCAGTTTTAGCATTCGGACGTAGCTTGGGTGAGTTTGGTGCAACGATTACTTTTGTCGGCAATATTGATGGCGAAACTCGGACATTACCGCTTGCTATTTACGCCGCGATTCAATCGCCTGATGGCGAAACATTAGCATTACGTTTAGTCATGTTATCCATCACGGTTGCTCTTCTCACACTTTGGGTCAGTCAAAGGCTCGCGCGGCGTAGCCATCAACGCTTGGGTTACCGCGATGTCTAATCACCTATCATTCGACTTATACGCAAGGCGTTTTAGTACGCATCGCGCGCAACATCGGTTTGTGCTGAATATGCAAGGCAGCTTTAAAGCACCGATTACTGCAATCTGCGGCGCATCTGGTGCGGGGAAATCAACGTTATTGGCGCTTTTAGCAGGTTTATTAAAGCCAATGCATGGTTTTGTTTGTCTCAATGACGATACGCTGACTGATGCTGCGCAAAACATTTTTATCCCGCCGCATTTACGACAAGTCGGATTGATGTGGCAGGATGGACAGTTATTTCCGCACTTATCAGTTCGTGACAACTTGTTGTATGGCTATCAATTACAAACAGAAGAGAAAAAACGGTTTAGCCCTGAATCCGTCATTGAGCTATTAGAAATTGGAAACTTATTAGATCAACAACCTCGACATTTATCGGGTGGTGAACGTCAACGTGTGGCGCTAGGAAGAACTTTGCTGGCAATGCCTAGACTTTTATTATTAGATGAACCGTTAAACGCACTGAATTACTCGTTAAAACAACCAATTCTGCAATTCTTAAAGCAAGTGCCCGAGCGTTTTAATATTCCATTAGTCTATGTGACGCATCAAATGGATGAAGCAAAGACTTTGGGCGCGGAAACATGGATGTGTG
>JASLFQ010000116.1 GCA_030150595.1 Aquirhabdus sp. | reverse complement strand
CCAAGATAAGCCGTCAGCACCGCAACTTCTCCGTGAAACGTTTGAAAAATTGGGTGCGACTTACATTAAGTTAGGTCAATTTATTGCCAGTTCACCGTCACTTTTTCCGCGTGCTTACGTGGAAGAGTTTCAAAGCTGTTTGGATCAAACCACACCAATTTCCTTTGAGGAGATTCAGGCAAAGCTGACTGAAGAATTTGATCGTCCGTTGACCGAGATTTTTAGTCATATCGAGCAAAAATGTTTGGCATCCGCATCGATTGCGCAAGTTCATGCCGCAACGCTGGTAACTGGCGAAGATGTCGTGATCAAAGTACAAAAGCCAGGTGTGGAAACGATTTTGTACACAGATTTGAACTTTGTGCATTTTGCGACTAAGTTGCTTGAACGTCTCGTACCAAAACTGAAATTTGCATCATTGGCTGCGATGGTTAATGAAATCAAAATTCGCATGGTACGTGAAGTTGATTTCATCGAGGAAGCGCAAAATATTGCTGATTTCCAACAGTTTTTAGAGGCGACAAATAATACGCAAGTCGTTGCACCAAAAGTCTATAGCCGCGCATCAACGCGTACTGTGTTGACTATGGAGCGTCTGTATGGCGTGCCGATGACTGATATTGAAGCGATGAGAAAATATACCAAAGAGCCTTCACAAGCATTGATCGTGGCGATGAATACTTGGTTTTCATCACTCATGTTGTGTAAGAGTTTCCATGCAGACTTACATGCAGGTAATTTGATGTTGCTGACTGATGGTCGCGTTGGATTTATTGATTTTGGTATTGTGGGTCAACTAAAGCCAGAAGTTTGGCAATCTTCGATTAGCTTTATGCAAGCATTGCAAACCACAGATTATGCGCTCATGGCTGAGAACATGGTTAAGATGGGCATGACGAATGCTGTGGTTGATTTGAACGTGCTGCAAAAAGACATTGAGAATATGTTTAAAACCTTGCTGATGACTGATCCACAGAAGATCATTTCTGGTGATACAGGTGATCTGAATACGCTGATGATGGATATGGTGCAAGTGGGTGAACGTCATGGGATTCGTTTCCCAAGTGACTTTGCTTTACTGATGAAGCAAATGTTGTATTTTGATCGCTTCATGCAAGTGTTGACGCCGCATATGGATTTATTCGGTGATGCGCGTTTGCAATTGGTTGCTGAAGAGCCTGTGTCTAAGTTAATTCATTGATATTGGCTTGATCTGATTCGATCATTCAAAAGTATGATTTAGAGTTTTCCATAAGGGTTGTGGATGATGGATAAAGTCCTGATTGAAGGCTTACGAGTCAATGCCGTGATTGGCATCTTTGAGTGGGAACGGCAGATTGAGCAACCGATTTTGATTGATCTGGTGATGACGGTGGATACGCGTGCGGCTGCCGTCAGCGATGATATTCAGGATGCGGTGAACTATGCATTGGTGGCAGAGCAAGCCGCTGATCTGACGAAGTCGTTAAAACCACAATTATTAGAAACGCTCGCCAATAAACTGGCCGAGATGATCTTAAATCACTTTTCTACTGTGCAGACTGTTCAAGTGAGGGTTAAGAAACCTCTTGCAGTCAAAGGCGCACAGGCAGTAGGTATTGAAATTATACGGGAGCGCCATGCGCTATTGGCTAGCTCTGGGCAGTAATGATCAACCGCAACCTTCACTCGATTTTGCCTGTGTTGAATTGGCAAAGTTAGGCGAAGTCTTGCTGTCGTCACGCTATGAAATGCCGCCACGTTCAGGTATTGGCGTGGATTATATCAATATGGCTGTACGGTTGGATTCTGATCTGACGGTTGATGCTGTACGAACGACAATTTATCGCATTGAAAATATGGCGGGTCGGATTCGTAAGTCGAATATTATTCGTTTAGACATTGATCTGATTGCGTGGGAAGAGAGCGGGCAGGCGGCGATATTTGATAGCCATCGGTTGCCGTTACCGATGGATGTGATTGTGCCGATGGAAGAGATTTGGACGGGGTTTCAGAGGGGTCTTAATCGTTAAAAAAGACTATCTGATTTAATGCTTAATGCAGCACTTTCTCATGTTCATCATCAGTTTCTCTACTCACAAATGCAATCCCTAACGGAACAGCAATAATAGCGCCGACAACAGTATCGATGCCGTCACCAGCAACAGCTAATGGAGTGACAAGCACCTTGGTGATATTTTGTCCTGTTGTTGCATAGTCGTAGGAAATACTTAAATAATATGGTTTTTTGAAAGATTGCATTTCAGGAAGTTTAAAGTTTCCTGGTTCATAGACTGTGCCTTGGGATAGTTTCCCAAAATAATAATATTGACCATTGGTCATTAATTTAAAATCATTAGCTAATAAAAATGCTTTATCGCTATCAGATAAAACAGCGTCATTTTCATTTTTGAGCAAATACGTCCCATTGATGACATTATTTTTACTAATCACAAAATGCAGGTTAGTTGCTCTCAGCTTGGAGCGATTTGACCACTCCAAAGTATTTTTGATATTGCCGTTCATGGGGAAGATGTAGTGATAGCGCTGACCGACTAGGACAACTTGTTTTTGATCTTGAGTAATTAAAAAACCAGTCAATTCCTCATTAAAACTGTCTTTTTTTATTTTATATAATTCAGAGGTTAAGCATCCGCTGGCAACGATGCAGAAGAAGGCGATGATGAGTAAGTGCAATGATTTTTTCATGACTTTATGCTCAGCTTGAGTATTTTAAAGTACGTTTAATTAGCTCAAATCAATTTCTAGTTCCTGACATTCTACTTGGTGCAATCACAGATTAAACAAAATAACTACTTTTTGTCATGACTTTCGATACGACACCCATCACTGCTTTTACCGACTCTGGCAATTCTTGCGCGCCAGCCTCTATCGCCTGATCGCGATGATGTAATTCATCCTTGTGCATTTGTTCCAGAATCGCACGACTGCGTTCATCA
>JASLFQ010000078.1 GCA_030150595.1 Aquirhabdus sp. | reverse complement strand
GACGACGGACATCAATATCCAGCGACAAGACTTTGCGGTCTTTATTTTCATTACTAATCGCTTTCATCTTATTCAGATAAATATACTGCGGATCCGTATTCTGACGTGCATCCGACTCAGCAGTCAGTTTTGGCACGAGCGGTTTCAAACTGTCTTCACGCGTATATGCTGCAGTCGCAATCGTATCCCATGCGAGCGGATTCTTTGCTTTGCGCTCACCCATATCCTCATCATAAATACTGACAAAAGGAATATCTGGAATCACACCTTTATTTTGCGTACTGCCACCCGTCACACGATAAAACTTACGCTGAGTCAATGTTGCCTGTCCGTACGCCAGATTATCGAGTTGTACTTGCGCGGTGCCTTTTCCTGTCGTCGTACTACCAACGACCAAACCACGCTCATAATCCTGAATCGCAGCCGAGAAAATTTCACTGGCCGATGCCGAAGCAAGATTCACCAGAACAATCATTGGACCTTTATACAATTCTGCGCCACCGTCATTGTCATTAAAGACACTAACCGCGCCGTTGCCATCACGGATTTGAACTAGAGGGCCTTTTTTAATAAAGAATCCCAGCATCTTAGCGACTTCATCCAATGAACCACCTGGATCGCCGCGCAGATCAACAACTAAGCCATCGACCTTCTTATTATTCAAGTCAATCAATGCTTTCTCAGTGTCTTCGCTGACGCTACGATAGTTCTTGCCATCACGACGCGCTTTTTAATTTAAGTAAAACGAAGGCACATCCAGCACACCCATTTTGTAGGTTTTGCCGTTACGCTGGATATTCACCACGCGATCTTGTACACCAGAATCTTCTTCTTGAATCACGTCACGCGTCAGGGTAATCACACGTGGACTTTCGCCTTTCGCCTGAAGCTTTAGAATGACTTTACTGCCACGTTTACCGCGAATTAAACCGACCACCTCGGTAATCGGCCAACCCACGACATCCACCATCGGTTGACCATCTTGCGCAACGCCAATAATACGATCATTTGGCCTGACCAAACCCGATTTACTAGCGGGTCCACCGTCTACCAAAGTTTCAACTCGTGTGTAGTCATCATTACCACGTTCTGGACGAATCGATACACCAATCCCTTCGAGCTGCAAGGTCGTTTGGCGATTCATTTCCATCGCTTCAACAGGCGCAAAATACAAGCTATGCGGATCGTAAGTGGCTAATGCCGCATTCAATAATGCTTCAAGTACGCGATCACTCTTCAAACGATCAATTTGCTCTAATTTCCGCTTGAAACGTTTTTTGAGTGTATCAACAGGATTCAACTCACTCGGTGGGCTTAAATCTTGACCCGCAGCAAGTTTTGGATCGGCCTTTAGCGTCGCCTGCTTCGCAGCTTCCTCTTCTTGAGCAATGGTCAATGAAATCAACTGAGCGGTTAATTGTTGCTGCCAGTAGGTACGTTGCTCTTTCACATTGGCAAAATACGGCGCCTTCTCACGATCAGTATTCAGACTATCAGTGCGTTTCAGGTTTTGAGGTTTATCTAGCTGAGCCAAGGAGAAATCGTAATAATCCTTCATTCTTTGATTAAAACGCTTCTGAATCTCGAAAGCTGGCGACAAATCGCCTTTTTTCATCAGTGAGCCTAAATTGTCGGCATATTTCTTACGAAATTCATCGATGTCAGAGGCCAAGAAAATCGAATGATCGCCATCCATATTGTCAAAATACATATCTAATATACGACGTGATGTCTTCGCATCCAGCGGCATATTGAGATAGTGCTGAGTATCCATCAGCATGGCCATTTGTCTGGTGACGATACTTTCCTCACGCGTCGGCGCTAGCACATTTGGGGTGGTTGTTTTGTCCGTCGCGACGCTCGCCGTATCCGCATACACCTGCGAAAACAACAAACTCGCACCTGCCAAAGCAATGGCACTCGCCAATGAATGCATTCTGGTCTTGAACGTTCCTGTTCGATGAGTAAAAGAAGCCTGTACGGTTTGCAGAGTTTGAATATCTCGCTGTGTATTTTTCGGTTTCATATCTCTTTACAAAGTCCTTGAATGTTAACCAAACTGGTTCTGATGTGCGTCGTAACTCATATTCTAAAGCGAATAAACCAATCAACCAATAAAAATGCAATTTTGCCACGAACTTATGCCTGCTGAATGTAGCAGACCTGTAGGTAAATCAGGTATTGTTTACCCGTTTATCTTTAGTTGATTTGTTATGCTTATTGTTTTTGGAGATGCTGTGCAATGATCGGCTCACTGATGTTGGATATCGCAGGGCTGACGCTCACTGCAGAAGACCGTGCATTACTCAAAGAGCCACAAGTTGGTGGACTCATTCTATTTGGTCGCAATGTCGAAAGTCCACAACAAGTTCGCGACTTAACCGATAGTATTCGAGCTGTGCGCCCAGAAATTCTGATTGCCGTCGATCAAGAAGGTGGACGTGTACAGCGCCTACGCGAAGGCTTTACTCGCCTTCCTGCAATGGGCATGCTCGGACAACTGTATGACATTGATCCTGACGAAGCCCTTTCAGCGGCTGCAACGGCAGGTTGGCTGATGGCAAGCGAAGTATTGGCTGTTGGTATTGATTTTAGTTTCGCGCCAGTTTTGGATGTTAATGGTGTGAGTCAAGTGATCGGTGATCGTGGTTTTCATGCTCATCCCAATGTCGTCACCCAATTGTCACGCGCCTTTATGCAAGGCATGCATCGTGCAGGCATGGCAACGACTGGGAAACACTTTCCAGGTCACGGGTCAGTTGAAGCAGATTCGCATGTGGCTGCACCTGTCGATCACCGCACACTAGAAGAAATCCGTGCGCAGGATATGACTGTGTTCTTTGAAGTTGCTGATCAACTGGATGCACTGATGCCAGCACATGTCATCTATCCTAAAGTTGATCCCAATCCGGCAGGATTCTCAAAACATTGGCTGCAAGACATCGTGCGCGGTGAAATGGGCTTTGATGGAGTCTTATTCTCAGATGACTTAAGTATGCAAGCCGCATGCGTTGTTGGCGGTGCGGGCGTACGCATTCTGGCTGCACTCAATGCAGGCTGTGATATGGGTTTGGTTTGCAATGATCGCGCAGCGGCACTGGATGCACTCAATGCACTCTCATCCATGCCCATGCCAAATCAAACCAGACTAGCAAAAATGCGTGGTAAACTGGGTCAATTTACACATCGCCAAGGAAAAATTGTCTTGGGCGGTGAATGGGAAATGGCACAACAACAGGCGACTGCACTGCGCGAGCGCTTTTCTGCTTAATTTTTTGAAGTCTTCTCCTGACTCAAAGAGAAGACTTCAATGCAAAATATTTAATCCATCAAGGAAGATGATTCACGTGCCAACAGACTCTCTACAGAACCAGCCAGCAATAGATACAGAATCCCCGCATCGTCACATTTCATTTACGGCGCATTACACAGGCTATATTTGGTTTCAGGAAGGCATTTCTCATGCCGCACTTGCAAGCAACAAAGGTCGCTGGCTCGTGACGCTACTTAATCCACTTGAAAACTGGGCAGAACGTGTGATTGGCGACAGCATGCGGACAACTTTACGCCAACGTCATGCGCTCATTGATCGACAATTGGATCGTTTTCTGGCTGAACATCCTGATGCACAAGTCTTAGAAATCGCGACAGGTTTATCGCCTCGCGGATGGCGTTATCGCCAAAAATTCCCAAATCTGACTTACATTGAAGCAGATTTGCCTGAAATGGCAGCGGCAAAACGCCTAGCTTTATCGCAAATTGAGACACCTGCGCCGCGTATAGAAGCGGTTGATTTATTTGGTGAAGGATTTCAGCATCTGCTTGAAACACTAGATCCTCAAAAACCGCTGGTGATCATCAGTGAGGGCTTAGTCAATTACTTCACAAAAGATATGCTGCATGACTTATGGACACGACTCGCAACAGGACTCAAGCGTTTCTCGGTTGGCGTTTATCTGACGGATATTTACCCTGAACCGATTACACGCCGTCTAGGGCGACTGATCTGGAATAGCAGTAAAATCCTTAAAGTCATGTCACGCAGTGCATTCGCATTTCACTTCATTTCACCCACAGAAGCCACAAATGCAATGCAAGCAGCAGGCTTCAGTCAATCTCGCGTCTTTCAACCATCTGGCAGTCAAATAAACACATCTCAAAATGAAAAAAGCCAAGAAGCTCTACTTGAAAAATCTGAGCATCTTGGCGATTTAGTTTGGGTGATTGAATCCCGCGTTTAATACAACTGATCAAAACGCCCTTTTAACTTAAGGGCGTACGATTGCATCACTGGCAAGCATTGCTGTTAAACGATCGGATGTTTCAAAACTACCATGTTTCAACAACGCACGGACATGCTGACCATCGTGTTCGAAGATCAAACATTCGATGGAGAATGCCCCTTCAGTCTGTATATCTGCACCATCAAGATGTGGATTTGGTAAATGCAATGATAAATCACGTGGCTCAGCGATCAAAGCAGCGGCTTGCGCCTCACTACCTGCATCAATCAGCACACCAAAATAAGTAATATCCACGACATTCACAGTCATTTTAAAGTCTGGATTAGTACGATGTGTCATCTGACAAACGGGATGAACCAATTTCACACGCTCTTCACCGCGACGATCCATATTTTCGAGCGCTTCGCGATCCATCGGCAGAATGCCAGGTAAATCATCGATCGGCTTACCGCGCAAGAAGGTCGTAAATAGCTCGAGTGTTTCACGGCGCTTTTGCAACTGTGGTACATGGTCTGCATTTTTAATCAATGCAAACTGCATTTTTGGACAACTTAAGGCAAAACGCGCATTTTCATGCGGCAGCGTAAAACCATCGTACTGACCCGTCGCAACTAATGTGTCGCAGCTTGGGCTTGGTACATATTTGATGCGCAATAAACGGCTAGAATTGATGACGTAGCGCATGCGCTCATTTTCACCAAAATCAGCCATTTGTTGAAAAAATA
>JASLFQ010000073.1 GCA_030150595.1 Aquirhabdus sp. | reverse complement strand
TGGCGATTGAGGCAGCGTCGAAAAAGTGGAGCATGCCGATTCGGGATTGGCGTGCTGCCATGAGTCGGTTTATGATCGAATTTGAAGGTCGTTTAGGCGCTTTCATTTAAACGGCATTTACACAGAATTGTTTACAGGGTCGAAGTTCATTCTACAAATGCTAAGTTACGGCATCACCTAGAGTTGGTCTAAGAATCAGGACGATGATCCAAGGGTTTTAACGATACTTAATCTTGATGCATAACTTCCTTTCGATATACCATGACTGCGTGATACATACCTTTGTGGAAACTGCTCTCTTTACCTAGTCTTACATTTAATTGAACAAGTCCTTCAATGTCTCTACTAGTCATAGCTCCTGAATGCATCTGTTCCATTGCCCACTCATAACCTTTTTTACCAGAATGTACTCTAACTCGGTAGGTTACAAACTTTACCAGCCTGTGCGTTATGTACAGTCCAACGATGATATATATAAACATATTAATTCCTGTGTTATTAATGAGTCGTTTTAGCATCCTGCTTGATGAGCGTTTGGCTGATTATTGTAATCCGTGTTTACACAGAACTATTTACACTTAGCTTCCCGCCTTCAACACTACCAATTTCACGTCCACCGAACCATCATCCGACGACACCAAAATCTCATCATCCTGAATCGTAAAGCTTAAGCGGACTGAACGATTAACCAATGCAGTCAATGCTTCGCTTTGCTCAGGTAGAAGCTGCAACACCGTCACGTTATCTAAACGCGCAATCTTATTTTCAATGCCTTTAAACCACACATCCGTGCTGGTGTTATAGCTTAGAACAACAACTTTTTTTGAACGATTCGACGCCTTCTTAATGCGTGTTTCATCAGGCTGACCGACATCAATCCACAACTGAATCGCATCAGTTAAATCCTTATCCCACACATCAGGCTCATCAACCTCAAACAAACCCTTGGTAAACGTCAGCGACTCACTCGCGTACAAACCAAACATCAACACTCGCGCCATCACACGCTCTTCCGTTTCCGAAGGATGACGCGCAATCGTCAGCGAATGCGTTTCATAATAATGACGATTCATATCAGCAATTTGCAGATCTGCTTTATAGATTGTTGCTTTCAGTGCCACGATGAATCTGCCTTATTAAACGATATGTCAAAAGATGCGTAAGCATAGAGGATTCATGATAATAAATCATAATTTTTCTATTTTTTGTTTTATGAGATTCTATAAAGTCAAAAGCAAATCCCTCCTAACCTCCCTTTCTAAAAGGGAGGAACTTTACCCCCCCTCCTTTGAAAAAGGAGGGCTGGGGAGGATTTTGCTTTTGACCTTAAATCGCAGACAAAAAAAAGCCAATTGTTAAAGGAGATCAATTGGCCCTGTTCTAAAGCAATTTGGCTTTACTTAAAGTAAGCGCCTTCCCGCTTGGTATGGTCTGTCTTATCAATCACGCGTCCAAGCTCTGGAATATGTTCTTTTAGCGAGGTTTCTACGCCTTGCTTCAATGTCATATCTACCGCCGAACAGCCCTGACAGCCACCCCCAAATTGCAATACTGCTGTCAAACCATCCGCTGGATCATCGAACAACTCAACTAACGATACATTACCGCCGTGTGCAGCCAAACCTGGATTAATTTCAGCTTGCAACACATAACCAATACGTTCTTCAATTGAAGCATTTGCTCCAATACGCGGTACTTTTGAATTTGGTGCCTTAAAAGTCAACTGACCACCGAAGCGATCTTTGTTGTAATCAATCACCGCATCTTTCAAATACGAAATGCTTGGTTGATCAATATACGCCGCAAAATCTGGATAAACAATCTTTGCATCCGTCGTAATCTCCTCACCCGGCGTACTATATGCCATACAGCACTCTGCTCGCGGTGTTCCTGCATTCTCAACAAATATACGCACACCAATGCCGGGGGTATTTTGTTTAGCGAGTAATTCTTTGAGGTATTCTTGCGCTGAAGGTGTAATCACCATATTCGGCTGATCGCTATTGACTGATTCAGGCGCCTCTAAAACAACAGCTTCACTCGCTACATCTGACATTGTCTCTTCCTCAGTTACAGCCTTACAATAATTGAACCACCGCGTAGAGCACCTCGCGAATGACGCTGCTGATGAGTGCGCGGTAGTGATCCAGCATCTGTCGCTGAACCGAAAAGGGCTAGGTAATCCCTATGATAACATCTATGGGGTTTCACTAGGTGTTTGGCAAGTATTGCGAAGGATATTTTTTAAAGATTGTTAGTTAATAAGTCTATCTCCTTCCCCTGAGGGGGAAGGTTGGGATGGGGGTTGCTTTTGATCTTTACCACTAAAAGCATCCCCCATCTCTTGCGCTAGGGCAAAACAATGTTTTGCTTTTTCCTAGCTTATCCCCTTCAAGGGGAAGACTTCAAAGCACTTTACATCAACCGACCTGTGGCGCCTCTGGCTTCGGCAATGATTGAAACCATTCAACAAAGTGCGCTCGCTCAGCTTCACTCATATGTAAGCCACATTTCGTCCGTCGCCACATCACATCTTCAGCTTGCCATGCCCACTCCACACGACGCAAATAATGCGCTTCTGCTTCGTATAAACCACCACCAAAGTTCTGACCTAAATCAGACATCGATTGTGCGCCACCTAATACTTCGGCAGTTAACGTACCATAGCGTCGCGTAATACTCGCCAAGAACTCTTGATCGAGCAGTGGATATTGCTTAATGAAATCAGCTTGCCAAGCCGCGAAACCATGCCAACCTTGAGGAATATCTCCACCAGCCAAAGGCTCTTTATCCGTCCAACCGTCAGGCAAATTTGTACAGAACTTCGCTAAATCATCCAGCGCATGTTCCGCTAATTTACGATATGTCGTTAACTTTCCGCCCATCACCGTCAGCAATGGCGCTTTGTCATTCACCGCATCAATTTTCAACTCATAGTCACGGGAAACTGCTGACGCATTTTCAACATCACCATCGTCCATCAGCGGACGTACACCGCTATAACGCCAAATCACATCTTTAGGTGTTAATGGCTTCTCTAGATAATGATTCACTGCACCGCATAAATAATTGACTTCGGCATCGGTCATTTTTGGGAGTTGATTTGGATCTTCAAGCGGCAAATCAGTCGTTCCAATCAACGTGTAATCACGCTCATACGGCAACATGAAAATCACGCGACGATCCGTGTGCTGCAAAATATACGCATGCTCACCTTCATAACATCGCGCCACAACCATATGTGAGCCTTGGACAAGGCGAATCTGGCCTTTGTCCTCAGGTTCCTTTTTCTGAACTGTGTCATCGGATTGAATCTTAGCTTGCACTTGGCTCACCCAAGGACCACTGGCATTGACCAGCATTTTGGCGCGAATATGAGATAAAACCTGCTCTAGAAAAGGATGAGCCTCTGTCGGTTTAATCTCGATTTGCCATTCATTATCGACACGCTTTGCTTGCTCAAAACTCACGCGTGGCAACAATACCGCACCATGCTGCTGTGCAGATAACGCATTCAGCAATACCAAACGCGCGTCATCAACCCACGCATCAGAATAGGTAAAACCGCGACTGAACATTTCTTTCAGTGGTTTACCTAGAACAGAATTGGTCAGTACGACTGATTTTGACTTGGCCAATGAAATCCGACCGCCCAAACGATCATAGAGAAACAATCCTGTGCGAATCATCCAACGTGGACGTAAGCTCGCAACATGCGGCATGACAAAATTCATCGGCCACGCAATATGCGGCGCAATCGCAAGCAATCGCTCACGCTCCGCCAGCGCCTCACGCACTAGGCGAAACTCATAATATTCTAAATAGCGCAATCCGCCATGAATCAACTTGCTAGATGCACTCGATGTCGCCCCCGCAAAATCACCCTTCTCGACTAATAGCACTTTGAGTCCACGACCAGCCGCATCGCGTGCAATCCCAACGCCATTAATCCCCCCACCAATTACCACTAAGTCATAAAGATCGTCTGTACCGCTATCTTTGACTAAATCATTTTGTACTGTCATTTACCTGAATCACTCTGTAATAAACCCAATTTTTACATCTACTATTTCTTAGAATCACTGTTATCTAATGCTGCACTTTGTAATGCGATACGTTTCAATCGCACAATGGTTTTTTCCAAGCCATCGGCAAACTGCTTTTTATCGCGATCCGTCAATGGCGGCGGGCCGCCTGTTTGTACACCTGCGCCGCGTAAACTGTCCATAAAATCACGCAAAT
>JASLFQ010000055.1 GCA_030150595.1 Aquirhabdus sp. | reverse complement strand
GTCTACGAAAGACCGTAAGGTATCTAGTGGCATTACTATTTCGCCAACACGAACAATGTGGATCCAGACTACGCAATATCTACCTGTTAAACCGTTAACCTTAGCGGAAGCAACACCAAAGATTCGGGCAATTCTACAGATGCAAGGTGCTTTGGCTCTTGCAAAAACGAAAGCGGATCAGGTCGCTGCATCTTTGAACTCGGGTAAAACCCTTGAACAAACAGCAGCGGCTCTGAGTGTGACGTTCCAAAATATAGGTGAAGTGACTCGTGATAAAGGACTACCATCGGCAGCATTATCACAAGCCGTATTTAGTATTACACCGCCAACAGCGGGTCATCTCAATGCAAGCACTGTGAGCGTTGCGAGTGGTGTTGTCGTCTTAGCGGTGAGTCGAGTAACCGATGATGCGGCGACAATTACACCAGAGCAGCATATGCAAATACAAAGCGGTTTGAGCAATTTACGTGGCCAGCAAGACTTGGATGATTACGTCGAATATCTCAAGAGCCAAGCCAAAATTGAAAAATTTAGCGCGAAGAGTAAAGCTGCTTCTTAAACTTTAATGTCGATGATGAATAACAAAGACCTATCAATATGATGGGTCTTTTTTATTGGACATATCAAAAATTAATGGTCTTGTGCTTAATAGACATCTCGTACATAACGTTTTTCTTTAGAAAGACGATTGATATAGTCTTGCGCTTTATCTTCGGATAAGCCGCCATGCTTTGCAATAATGGCTTTTAACGTCAAATCAACATCTTTGGCCATCTTGCTTGCGTCGCCGCACACATAGAAGTGTGCACCATCTTCTAACCAGGTCCACAGTTCTTCGCCATGTTCGCGCATACGATCTTGAACATAGATTTTTTCAGGCTGATCTCGTGAAAATGCGAGGTCGAGATGAGTTAATAGACCATTTTGTTGCATTTCTTCAAGCTCTTCGCGGTAATAGAAGTCTGTGGCAGAGTATTGATCACCGAAGAACAGCCAATTACGACCTTTATCACCCCGTGCGCGACGTTCATGCAAGAAGCCACGGAATGGAGCAACTCCTGTTCCTGGGCCAACCATAATCATGGGTGTATTGCCATGATGTGGCGGGCGAAAGTGAGCGGATTGTTGTACGAAGACAGGCACAGTAATCGTATCGGCTCTTTCTGCAAGGAAGGTTGAAGATACACCTTTACGCAAACGTTGCTCATGTTCGTACCTGACGGCTGAAACCGTAAGATGCACTTCACCAGGGTGTGCTTTAGGGCTTGATGCAATCGAGTACAACCGTGGTTGCATTCTTTTGAGTACGCCAAGCAGTTCATTGGCAGTAAACTTCACAGGAAACTGATGTAATACATCGACGAGTTGACGGTTCCATAGCCAATTTTTGAGTTCTTCCTTTCGATCTTCTTGAAGAAATTGGCTCAATTCATCACTCTTTGTATGAGTAGAAATGAAAGTGAGCGCATCATAACTTGGACGCGCGATTTCAAAATGCTTGGTTAAAGCCTCAACAAGTTCCACTTCACCAACTTTAGCGACATTTACCATGATATTTGGCTTGAGTCCGACGAGTTCAATGATTTCATTGACCAGATCAGGGCAATTGCTTGGCCATACACCGAGAGAATCTCCCGCTTCATACTCTAAGCCAGAATCACCCACATCAAAGGCAAAGTAACGGGTGTCTTTGGTTGCCCCTGTTGTGTTGAGGCGTAAATTTTTGACTAGGCGAGCAGGAACAGGATTTGCTTTTGTTGGTAATGTCCGAGCTGGCACAGCAGTGATTTCGCCAGCTGGAGTGGCGTGAATGAGCTCATCTTCTTCTTTAATGCGAGCAATTGTGTGTTCTAACCATTGATCAGCAGCGGGTTGATATTCGGTGTCGCAGTCAATGCGATCGGTCAGACTGATGGCTCCGAGTTCCGCCATACGCTTATCGAGATTACGACCATGACCGCAAAATCCATCGTAATTGCTATCTCCGAATGCAAGAACAGCGTAGCGAACACCATTAAGTTTGGGAGCATTATCAGATTTCAATGCCGACCAAAAGGTTTGACCATTATCAGGTGAATCACCATCGCCAAACGTACTGGTCATAAGTAAAACATACTGTGCCTTTTCTAAATTTGACGTTTGATAATCTGACATGCAAGACAATCTAATTTCAAATCCGGCTTCCATCAGTTTTGTGGCATAGCGTTCACTGAGCGATTCAATATTACCAGTTTGTGAGGCCCATAATAATGCAACTTTTGGACGCATACGCATCACACGAGAGCTATCAGTATCTGTCAAATTGGCAAGTGCCGGTGCATGAGCTGATCGACTAAAGAGTCCAGCCAGTACACCGTCTAACCATAATTTGGTATGAGCTGACAATGGTGCAACTGCTGGAATCGTCGGGATACCGCCAGCTTGTCGTCCTTCAGTCGTGCGCAAGCCACTAATGAAACCTGCCATATAGGTTTTTTCGGCTTCATCGAGCTTAGGTGCTTCCAATGTTGGAAGGCCAAGCAATTCATTGAGCGCATCGATATGAGACATGTCAAGTTCCTCTGTCACATGGGAATTAGGAGTAGAGCTATAGATACCTTTCTCTGGTGCTGCGGCATCGGTTTGAGGGACGTTCACTCGTTTGAGTTGCACTGCACAAAACTTAAATTCAGGTTGTTGAGAAATAGGATCAATCGCATCGTTAGTGACTGCGTTGATGCAAAGATTTTTGCCAAAGTTGTCATTCCAATGCATGGGTACGAAGCAATTGCCAACTAAAACACGCGGTGTTACCAATGCGGGTAATAGAGCGAAACCACGACGTGAACGCACTTCAACGGTATCTTGATCTTTGATGCCTAAAGCAGCTGCATCTTCTGGATTAATTTCCACGAAAGGATTTGGATTCAGCTTATTCAGCATTGGAATCTTGCCGGTCTTGGTCATCGTATGCCATTGATGTTGCAGACGACCCGTATTCAGCACGAGAGGAAAGTCCGAGTCAGGCATTTCATTTGGTGCGATATGCGGACGAGCAAAAAATACGCCTTTCTTTTTAGGTGTAGAGAAAATCAGGCGAGGGCATTTGCCATCTGGTTTTTCATATGATGTTTGACTAACGCCATCATTGATGTAACGAATTGGGTTGCGATCATCGAGGCTTTCAGGAGAACAGGGCCATTGCAAAGGTGTTTC
>JASLFQ010000045.1 GCA_030150595.1 Aquirhabdus sp. | reverse complement strand
AACTAAAGGGCGCTGTGGCAACACTGTGAATGCGATGTGTTGATCTGCTGTCGCGGTGCTGCCTTGTTGTACCCAAACTTTGACAATTTCGCCTGCTTGCGGTGCACGAATCGTTCGTTTTTCTAGGGCGTATTCTGCGGCGGCGACTTTTTGTTGTTCGACTTGTACCTCAGCGGTGGCTATTGCATTTTCAGCTTGAATCTGGGCAACGGTTTGAGCGGCATCATCGGCTTGTTGCTGTTGTGCTGCACCGAGTTGCGCTGCTTTTTGCCAACGACTGGCTAGGCGTTGTGCTGCAGGTAAGCGTATGGCCTGCATATTTTGTTGTGCTATCGCTTGTGCCAACGCGGCTTTTGCTTGAGCAACATCAAGGGCTGCGGAACGGGGATCAAGTTGTGCAAGGATTTGACCTTGTTGAATTGGATCACCTTGCTTCACATTGATGTGACTAAATACGCCGTTTTCAGGTGCAGCAACATCGAGTAAGCCACCTTCTACTTCAACTTTGCCACGTGCAATTGCCGCGTATTCTGATTTGGGGGAAATGTTCTTTTTGTTAGTACTGTGATCATTACAAGCTGCTAATGGCAGAGCAAGCAAAGGCAGTACGACAGCGGTTATCACTGTCTTGATGAACGGCTGTGTGTATTTGGCGTTGAGTACAGGCATAGGGTTTAAAATCATACAGCATGTTCCTGCGTTGGAACTTGAGGTGAATGGTGTGTTTGGGTACGAGACGAAGCACGCCAATCGCGATGAATGACACCATCTTCCATTTCAAGCACACGGTCAGCGTGCTGAATGAGGCGATGATCGTGGCTCACACATAGAACGGTTGAACCGTGTGAATGTGCAATTCGTCTTAAAATATTAATGATGGTTTGTCCACTAGCCGCATCAAGCGCGCTGGTTGGCTCATCGGCAAATAAGAACTGTGGTCGTTTGGCGAGTGCGCGGGCAATTGCGACGCGTTGTTTCTCACCACCAGACAGTGCAGCTGGACGTTGATTGACGCGATGCCCCATGCCGACTTCATGTAAGGCTTCGAGCGCACGATCACGACACTCCTTAGCGGACAAGCCGAGATAACTCAACGGAAGTTCGATTTGTTCACAGGCTGTCAATGCAGGAAATAGATTGAAACCTTGGAACACAAAGCCCGTGTGATGCAAACGGAATCGCTCTAATTCACGTTTACTGGCTCGACTTAACTCTTGATCGAGTGCCCATACTTTGCCGACATCCGGAAATTGTAAGCCACTTAAAATGGACAATAGTGTACTTTTGCCACAGCCTGATGGCCCTGCGATTAAAGTTAATTCGCTGGGCATAATCGCAATTGAGAGATTGGTTAAAATCTGAATATTGACCAAGCCTGACTCAAATGATTTACTAATTTTATCCGCGACAAGGCTTGGCTTTGCAGCAGGTTCTGATAGCTGTGTGCTGGAGTAAAGTTGCGTCGTGGATAATTTGGTCATTGTTGTCATCCGTTATCGCATCAAAATTGCAGGATCTGCACGCAGCAGTCCTGACATTGCAATGAGTCCAGAGACTAAAGCCAAACCAAAGACCAGACCGACGCAAATGCACGCAACGAGAGGGGTCATAGCGACGGGCACATCCGATTGTGCTGCTGCGATGAGTAGTCCCGTGCTAATGATCCCGCCAATAATCATGCCTAAGCCTCCAATCCATGCAGCTTGAGTCAGCACGACACGGCGTAAGGCATTCATGCCTGCACCCAGTGCATTCAATGTGGCGTATTCGCGTGATGAGGCAATCACAACGGCGGTCAATGCCTGACTCGCAATCACCGCACCAACTAAAAAGACAATCCCCGCCAAAAACAACACTGCCGCACCTGCGCCAGTATCCATCATCCAATAGCGTTGTGAACGCCATGCGAAGTCTTTCGCACTCCATAACTCATAAGGACCAAATGTAGTTTGGCCATTGAGTCGATTAATCACGGCATTGACTTGTTCTGGATCGCGAACATGCGCCACAAAATAGGTAATGCCTGAGTTACTTAATGTTTTGGCAGTTTGTTCCGAGGCAAGCACATTGACGCCGCCTAGAGCGCGTAATCCCGCAACCGTCGCGACCACATGTACAGGTTTACCTTCGATCCACGCATCATCACCCACGCGAACTCCCAGTGAATCAAGATCAGCGCGATCAACGATCACAGCGTTTGGTTCGAGCAAGCGCATCCGCAAGTTGACGGGTAGAATTTGGTCAAACATCAAACCGTCAGGCTGTGCGTTGATGCCTGTGACGTAGACTGAAACTCCGCCTTGTCCCTTTGCGCCACGCCAATCGCCATCGACCCAAAATACAGGTTCGGCAGCAGTAATTTCTGGATCAATGCGGAGTAACATTTCGACATCGCGATTTATCGGACGTCCGAGACTGACACTTTGTGTACCAGGATAGCCCGCCCAAATTTCAGCGGATGTGGCATTGACATAAATCGCGGCACTGCCAAATATTCCAAGGACTAATGCTGCTTGCACAACCAAGAGTACACCTGCAAAGCCAATCGCTAAGATTGCAGGAATAAAGCGTGACCATTCTCGAAACAATGTTTTACGGGCTAGGGCGACCATAATTAGCCTCCCTGCTGTTGCGGTGTGGGCAGCGATTTTGCTGAATCAGTTAAATTTTCGTTTGCAGCTTTTGATGTGCTGTCTGATGCGTCGAGTGGTGCACCACCTAACGCTTTATAAACGGCGACGTAGGCAAGATCGTGTTCCTTTTGCATGCTAGATAGTTCAATCTCTGCTTGCAGACCCGCTTGTTGCTCATCTAAACCTTCCAGTGAGCTTGATAGACCGAGATTAATCAGGGTATGACGTGCTTTCAGTGCCTGTTTTGCAGATCGCATCACTTCATATTGCTGATCGATTCGGTACTTTGCGGTATTCATGGACGCAAGAGAAGATTCAACTTCATTGACGGCTTCAAGCACGGTTTGGCGGTAGCCCAGTACTGCTGCTTTGAGTTCTGAATGGCGTGCATCTGCGGTCGCTTTACGCATTCCCCAATCAAACAGCGGGATATCGATGATTGGACCAATTGCGCCGATGCCATTGATTGTGGACGTGTGGAAGCTAAACCGACCGATGAGTTGGAGTGAATAAACATAAGAGCCAGCTAGACTGATGGATGGATAGCGTGCAGCACGTGCTACGCCAAATTGTCCTGCGGCTTGCAATACACTGGCTTGTGCTTGCTGAATGTCAGGTCTAATCCGAATCACATCTGCAGGAACGGTTTGTACGCTAAACTCGCCGACCACAGGTTGTATGGTGGCTGTTGTCCATGCTGGATCTGGTGCGCTGCGACCTTGCAGTAAGGCAAGTTGCTGTAAAGCTTGCTCAATCTCAAGTTGTTTGGCTTGCCGTGCTTCGCTTTGCTGAGCGAGCGAGGTCTTGATAGCAAAGACCGCACTTCTGGCGCTCAAGCCTAAGTTGATGCGTGCAGTGGTCAGCTCATATTGTTGGTGTGATTGTTGAATCAATTGATCAAGGAGTTTGACTTGCTGTTGAGCGGTGCGTAATGTGATCCATGCACGTACGACTTCTGCAACCAATGAGACTCGTGCCATTTGTGCTTGCGCTTCTACGTCAGCAAGCTGCCCATCGGCAATTTGCTGTGACGCGGTTTTCTTGCCGAACAGACCAAGTTCCCATGTTGTATCAATGTCTGCTTGGACATAGCTACTGGTTGCGTTGGGCGCGGGCACTTCACCGGTGCGAATATGCAGATCTGGTAAAAAATTGCTCGAATTCTTGTTGGCTAAAACACGTGCCGCATGGATATGTTCACGCGCCGCAGCGAGCGTCAGATTTTGTGCTAAGGATTGATCGACCAATGCATCTAAATCAGGAGCGTTAAATGCTTTCCACCATCCTCGTAAATCTGGTGCGGGAAATTGTGCTGAGAGTGGTTGATGTTGCCACTTTGCGGGCAAAGGTTCTGCTAAGTTTGGCAGCGTACTCTGCATACACGCTGTTAAGCTCAGCATCGACAGGATCACAACAGTTTTATAAGAAAATAAAGGCAATAATATCCTACGTCGCTGTATAGGCAGCAATCGTTTGCTTACAGTATAGGATGCTTGTTTATTGGCACAAATTTTCATGAATACCATAGTGCCAAAATAAACTTGCGTAACGATTGAGGAAATGTGGAGATCTGATGGATATGAATTGCGGAAATTATTATTCAGATCCAACAAGATCCCGTAAAATGGCTAATAGAAGCGTTCAGGAAACAAGGTAACCGTAGAATGATGATGACTCATAATGTAGACAATCAGAATTTACTGATTTTGGTCATCGAAGATGAGCCAGAAATTGCAGAAATTTTGCAGGTATATCTACAACATGAAGGTTTTCGCACCCAGCATGCCAATAATGGCCGCCATGGGTTGCAGTTTTGGCGACAACTTCATCCTGATTTAGTGCTACTTGACATTCGTATGCCAGGACATGACGGATTGGATATTTTACAAACCATTCGTAGCGAAAGTAATGTTCCGATCATCATGTTAACTGCACTGACGGATGATATTACCAAGCTGTTAAGTCTCCGTTTGGGTGCGGATGATTATATTGCCAAGCCGTTCAATCCTGCTGAAGTCATTGCGCGGATTAGAACCGTTTTACGTCGCAGTACTAACACCGCTTTACAGAGTCCGCTATTACGCGTGGGTCGATTAACGATTGATCAAGATGCTCATACTGCGCAGTTTGCGAATGCTACTGGTGATCAGCAGGAGTTGCAGCTGACGTTGACCGAGT
>JASLFQ010000206.1 GCA_030150595.1 Aquirhabdus sp. | reverse complement strand
CTTGCAAAGGACCTACGGCTACTTGCATAGCACTTTCTGAATTACGCAAAACGATGTCTAGTAATTGGCTGTTTTCAGCCTGTGTCGTTCCCCATGGCTGGCGCAAGATCATATCCAATACTTTTGGTTTATCGACTTGAGCAATCGCATAGTCAGCGAGCTTGGCAAATTTAGCATCCATCGCATTGATCATTGCACCCGTCAGCGCGAGGAATAAACCGAGCTTGCCTGGCATACGATTCAGGAAATAGCTACCGCCCACATCTGGGAACAAACCAATTCCGATCTCAGGCATTGCTAAGCGGGATTTTTCTGTGACGACACGATGACTTGCACCCGCCATTAAGCCAATGCCGCCACCCATGACAATCCCATGTCCCCAGCACAGAATCGGCTTCGAATAGGTGTGAATGAAATAATCGAGGCGATATTCGCGATCAAAGAAATCACGTGCGTATTGATTAGCGCGAATGTCATCTTTCTTTGCTGAAGCATGGTGCGTCAGCATCGATTGATAGAGATTTTGCAAATCGCCGCCTGCACAAAAGGCTTTGTCGCCAGCCGCTTGCATCATGACTAAGGCGACATTCTCATCTGTTGACCATGCTTCCAACTGTTCAGCGATCAAGTCAATCATGTCTAACGACAAAGCGTTCAGAGTCTTTTCAGCATTCAGCGTCACCATGCCAATTTGACGACCATTATCCGCAGTCAGTGTCCCGAATAGAACAGGCTGGTTCATATCAACATTCATGTAATCCATTACCGAATTTCCTCTGGGGCAGCACCATTCAACATTTGGCGTGAAATAATCACGCGCATGATTTCATTCGTTCCCTCTAGAATCTGATGCACACGCACATCACGTAAATAACGTTCTAGCGGGTACTCACGAATGTAACCATTACCACCATGCAATTGCAAAGCCTCATTACAGACTTTAAACCCAATATCTGTGGCAAAACGTTTCGCCATCGCGCAATAAACACTCGCATCAGGCGCACGTTGGTCGAGTTTACATGCGGCCAAACGTACCATTTGGCGTGCCGCAACCAGTTCAGTCACCATATCGGCTAGCTTAAATTGTAATGCCTGAAAGTCCGCCAACTTACGCTTAAATTGTTGGCGTTCACCCATGTAAACTCTTGCCGCATCCAGCGCCGCTTGCGCAGCACCCATCGAACAGGTTGCGATGTTAATCCGACCACCATCGATACCGCGCATGGCAATTTTGAAACCTTCGCCCTCAATACCCAGCAAATGATCCGCAGGAATCAGGACATTATCAAAACTAATCGTCCGTGTCGGCTGACTGTTCCAGCCCATCTTTTGCTCTTTGCGGCCATAGGTAATGCCAGCACTATCCGCAGGGACAGCAAACGCAGAAATGCCACGCGCGCCTTCACCGCCAGTACGCGCCATGACAACCAGCAAATCAGTTGATCCAGCACCAGAAATAAACGCTTTTGCACCATTTAACCGATAATGACCATCAACTAATTCAGCACGGGTTTTCAGCGACGCTGCATCCGATCCAGCATTCGGCTCTGTCAGGCAATAAGAAGCGAGCTTTTCACCACTGGCAAGCAATGGACTCCACTTTTCGCGAACGCTTGGTGTCGCCCAACTTGCGACCATCCACGTTGCCATATTGTGAATCGTGATGTAAGCAGCAGTTGAAGGACAGGCATACGCCAACTCTTCAAACACAATCGACGCATCCAGACGCGACAACCCCATACCGCCAACATCTTCAGGCGTATACATACCGCAGAAGCCCAATTCGCCCGCTTTTTGAATCATATCAATCGGAAAAATACACTCCGCATCCCAATTCGCAGCAAACGGCGCCATTTCAATCGCTGCAAAGTTACGCGCGGTTTGCTGAAACGCACGCTGATCTTCCGATAAATCAAAGTTCATGGTTTGACCCTAAATTGCGTTTAAACCGATTTTTCAAATTTGTGTTTAGTGGTATTAACGTCAAAAGCAAATCCTCCCCGACCCTCCTTTTTCTATGGAGGGAGAACAGCTCCTCCCTTTGCAAAGGGAGGTTGGGAGGGATTTGCTCTTGATCTTCAAAACTTCATTCTTACTTCAGAGAAATCGTCGTATTCACGCCACCAGCAACTGCACCGTCTTCAAACCAACGTGCCGTAATGGTTTTAGTTTGGGTGTAGAACAGAATGACTTGCTTACCGTAAGGGCCCAAATCACCCAATTTTGAAGCACGTGAACCGCTGAATGAGAACAGTGGAACAGGAACTGGAATTGGCACGTTAATACCGATCTGACCCACATCGATTTCTTCTTGGAATTTACGCGCCGCTGCACCTGATTGGGTGAAGATTGCGGTGCCATTACCATTTGGATTGTGGTTAATAAACTCAATTGCTTCATCGAGCGTTTCCGCTGAAACGATACACAGTACTGGGCCAAACACTTCTTGATCGTAGATTTTCATGCCTGATTTCACGCCAGAGAAAATCGTCGGGCCCACGAAGTTACCGCTTTCATAACCGCTTACGGTTGGATTACGACCATCTAATTCCAGCTTCGCGCCGCTTTCAATTCCGCTTGCAATAAAGCCTTCGACACGCTCACGTGCCGCACAAGAAATCACAGGGCCAATATCGGTACCCGACTCTGCACCGCCACTGATTTTCAGTGTTTTTGCTTTCGCAACAATTTCTGGAATCCACTCATTCGCTTTACCAACCAACACGACAACCGACAGCGCCATACAGCGTTGACCAGCAGCACCAAACGCTGCACCAGCAAGGTTATTCAAAGTTTGTTCTTTATTGGCATCTGGCAAAACAATGGCATGGTTCTTCGCGCCCATCATACATTGCACACGTTTGCCAGCCAGAGTTGCACGGTTATAAACGTGCGTACCAACCTTTGTCGAACCGACGAATGAAACGGCTTTAATATCAGCATGATCGCAAATCGCGTTTACAGCATTTTCGCCGCCATGAATCACATTAAGCACGCCAGCAGGAATCCCCGCTTCCAGCGCCAACTCAACCAAACGCATCGTCACCATCGGATCTTGTTCAGACGGTTTCAATACAAATGTATTGCCGCACGCAATCGCCATCGGGAACATCCAGAGTGGAATCATTGCTGGGAAGTTAAATGGCGTAATACCCGCGCACACACCCAATCCTTGCTGAATGGTGTAAGTGTCTACGCCATTTGCGACGTTATTTGCCAACTCACCCATTTGCAAATTGCCAATGTTTGCAGCATGTTCAACCACTTCTAAACCACGGAACACATCACCTTCCGCATCAGCAAGCGTTTTGCCTTGTTCCGCAGTCAAGATCGCTGCCAGCTCTTTCATGTTTTCACGGATGAGCTGTTGGTATTTCAAGAAAATACGAGCACGAGTGCCGATCGGCGTAAAGCGCCAAGTCTTGAATGCTGCTTTTGCAGAAGCAACCGCTGCGTTAATTTCTTCTTCAGTGGCAAATGGAACGCGAGCTAAAACTTGCTGTGTCGCTGGATTAACCACATCACGCCATTCGGTAGTTTTCGATTCAATGAATTGACCATTGATCAGCAGTTTGACGGTTGGGATTGCGGTAGTCATGGTGACAATATCCTGTAATAAATACGTGGCGATTACGAACTGTTGCATCCAACTTTACATACACAGCCGAATGCAGAAATATTTGATAAAAATCCAATGTCGACACTCAAACCGTTCAGATCATCATTGCGTCAGACAAAGCAAATGGATTAATTGATGGCAATAGATTATGCAAAGCTACCGCATTCGCCTATGCTGAATTCATCCAAATTAAATGAGTGAATTTACCATATTGAGATATTTTTATGCGATGATGCTGACATCAACGACCACCAAACAACATCAAATTTACTATGGAAAAAAACAGTATTTCGATCCATTTCGTCCAATCCGCAATCGAGCCAGTACAGGCGAGGGGATTCGATGTATCTGATGTTTTACTTGCTTCTAGCATTGATTCCGAATTATTGAAATCACCTCAATCTCGAGTGACTGCAGATCATTTTAGTGCGCTGTGGTTAGCCGTGGCACGCTGTTTAGATGATGAATTTTTTGGTCAAGATTCTCATG
>JASLFQ010000187.1 GCA_030150595.1 Aquirhabdus sp. | reverse complement strand
GCAGCATTCCACCGGGCAAAGATGCGCCCCATGACATTTACGTTGTCATCGAAATTCCAGCAAACAACGATCCAATCAAATACGAAATCGACAAAGATTCTGATGCACTGTTCGTAGATCGCTTCATGGGTACACCAATGTTCTACCCAGCGAACTATGGTTACATTCCAAACACGCTGTCTGACGACGGTGACCCTCTTGACGTACTGGTTGTTACACCATACCCAGTCGTTGCTGGCTCAGTCATCCGTTGCCGCGTTGTTGGTAAATTGGATATGGAAGATGATGGCGGTATCGACGCTAAACTCATCGCTGTTCCACACGACAAACTGACACCGCTGTACAAGCATGTTCAAGAATACACCGACTTGCCAGCATTGCTGATCAAGCAAATCGAACACTTTTTCACCCACTACAAAGATCTTGAGCCAGGCAAATGGGTCAAAATCAGTGGTTGGCAAGGTGCTGAAATTGCTCGTCAAGAAATCGTTAAATCAATCGCAGCTGCTAAGAAATAATCTTACTCGCTGATTGATCTACATAAGAATGCCCCTGATCTGGGGCATTTTTTTATGAGTGGTTTTTGATACGTAAATATCGTTATCAATATGGCAACACTACTTTTGTCTAATCTTGATAATCAGTACTATCACCTCCATTAAAAGTTTTAAATCACATTTTTATTCTTCCAGAGCCAGACATGACTGAAACAACAAATCACATCAATTCGAATACCAACGATACACGACAACGGTTTTTTATTGATAACAGTCCTGTACGCGGCGATGTGGTGCATATTAATGCGGCATTGCAAACCATTCTGAAACAACGCGAGTATCCAAAAGCCATCGCGCTCATGCTTGGTGAAATGTTGGCTGCCGCAGCGCTTCTAGCAACCACATTGAAGTTTAAAGGTCGCTTGAGTCTGCAAGCGCAAGGCAGTGGCGCACTCAAATGGGTGATGGCGGAATGTACCGATCAAGGTGACTTGCGCGGTCTGGCGGAAGTAGAAGAAGGGACGGACTTTAGTCATCTTGAAACCAGTGCCGATGCATTGGATGCGCTCACAGATGCTGTGCTCTTTATCAACATCGAACATCAACATGGTGAACGCTATCAAGGCATTGTGCCACTTGAAGAGCCGACCATCGCAGGATGTTTGGCACAGTATTATGTGCTATCAGCACAAGTTCCAACACAGATCAGTCTCGCCTGTGATGGTGACCATGCTGCTGGACTTCTCGTGCAACTGTTACCGAGAAACAATGAAGCGGAACAAGAAGAAACCGATACAGACTTGTGGCCACGTCTGACCATGTTGACGCAAACACTCACCCCAAAAGAGCTGATTGAACTGCCTGCGCAAGACATTTTGCATCGTTTGTATCACGAAGAAGATGTCCGTTTACCGAATGCGGAACCCTTGAAATTTGGTTGCACCTGCTCTCGCGAACGTTGTATCGAAGCGCTTAAGCAAGTCGGCAAAGATGCAGTCTCTGAAATTCTGACAACCGCAGACGAAATCCAAATGGATTGCCAATTTTGCAATACGGCATATCGGTTTAGCCCAATTCAAGCAATGGCATTGTTTGGTTTAAAAGTCAGTTAATTTTAAAGCCAATTCATCAAGCATTTGATTTCTTCTACTCTCCCTCACATGATTAGAAGAAATACTCAATGTCATCCATAACATATTCATATTTCTGTCATCTTGCAGCAGCATAGTCACGCTTTAAATAAGTAAATCATTAAGCTGATCTAACCGCTGGATGCACAATAAACATGTTTGAAATTGCCGAGTTCTCACGCCTTGAGATGATTCGCTCACACCCGCTGGTACGTTCACGTGTCCTTGCTGAAATTGATGGCTTCTCCATTTGGGAACTGTCTATCGGTTCAGAAGAAGACAATGTACCTACGCTTGGGCTTTATGCTGGTATTCACGGCAATGAGCGTATCGGATCGCAAGTCTTATTAGCATGGTTAGAACACACCTTGAGCTGCCTTGCTTGGGATAGCTCACTACAAGACCGTCTCAAAAGGATGCGTATTGTTTCTATTCCTTTGATCAATGTCACGGGACTGCATCTGGGTACACGCGCCACGTCTAAAGGCGTAGACCTCATGCGCAATGCGCCTGTAAATGCTATTGGCCCGCACATTTGGCCACTCGCAGGCCAAAAATTAAGTCGTCGTCTACCTTGGTACCGCGGGCAAGGACTTGCACCAGAAAGCCAAGCACTGATCGATAGCGTCATGCGGTCTCACAAAAAAGCCAGCTTTATGATGGCTATGGATCTGCACTCTGGGTTCGGTCAGTACGACAGTTTATGGTTCCCCTACGCGGCTCATCGCATGCCGCCACCGCATCTCGCTGAAGCCGTTGCACTGTGCGATTTATTCAATCAGAACTATCCATTGCATGATTTTTACCATATCGAACCGCAAAGCATGCACTACACGACGCATGGCGATTTATGGGACTATTTATACGATCACGCGAATAGCGCTGGCGAATCTTTATTCCTTCCTTACACATTAGAAATGGGCTCTTGGCTCTGGTTACGCAAAAACCCACGCCAGTTCTTCCAACGCTTTGGATTATTCCATCCTATGCTGCCCCATCGTCTCCGCCGCGTACTGCGCCAACATTGGACTATCTTGGATTTTCTGATGCGAGCAACTGGAGATTACGACCAATGGTTACCCGATGATTTGTCTCGTCTCAGCCTACATCAGGTTGGGATAGAACGTTGGTATCGACCTTAAATGCTTACAACATGATCAATTGGTAATTATTTGTAACATTTTCATCATAAAAACGTGCATGCAGCTATTATTTATTCACAAGCATCGCGAATAAGGTCATGGAGACCGAGCTCAAAAATGCTTTTATTGTCAATCAAACTAACTTGTTCAAACAACATTTGACCCTTAAAGCGAGAAACTAATATGAAAGCATTATTCGCATCTGCAACGCTCGTCATTGGCTTAATGGCTTCCTCTGGTGCCTTCGCAAAAGTAAGCGAAGCCCCAGCACCAGCAGGCGCACCAGCAGGTGCAACAGGTCTATGTCAAGACGGCTCTTACAATACAAGCAAACTCAAATTTACTGCATGTAAAGGTCACAAAGGTCTGCAAACTTGGTTCACAGCCGCACCAGCAGCAGCCGTATCAGCCGCACCAGCAGGTGCAACACCTACAGCCACACCACCGAAAAAAGGTTTAGCTTCACTGTTTGCTAAGAAACCTGCAGCTGCAGGCGCTGCAACAGCAGGTGTAGCAACTGCAGGTGCAGCAACAGCCGCAACCTCATCAACAGGCGCAGCTAAAACTGTGGCACCAGGCGGCGGCGCTGGACAAGTTTGGGTGAATACCAAATCTAAGGTTTACCATTGCCAAGGTTCAAAAGACTACGGCACAACCAAAGCGGGTCAGTACATGACTGAAGCCGCTGCAAAAGCTGCGGGCGCACGTGCTGCTGGCGGAAAAGCTTGTTCTTAAGTTCAATCTAGCTTAAAACAGCACCCGTCAGAAATTTAATACGCCGACATTGACTCAAGATGTCGGCGTATTTATTTAAGGCATTTGTTTAGATTATTTTCGCTTTTAGCGACCCTCACTCATACTCGAACAAAGCAACAACATACACAGAATCAGATGTGAATTAAAAGATACTAAGATCAATTGGATGATCAAAAAACAACATCACTAACGAGCTACTAGGCTAATGGATAAAACAAATGAGCACTCACCAGCACCTCATTGAAGTCGATGTCGCCACTCTGCGTCCAACACAAGTCACCGTTGGTCTAGCCGAAGTCGCGCACAAACGTGCCGAATGGCATGCCCTCAATAAAAAAGACCGCACTAAACGTCTCAAACAACAATGGTTTCCTAGCGTGCTCGGCCCAAAAGGGCGCTACTACATTACCGATCACCATCATCTCGGGCTTGCATTGCTTGAAGAGGGTATTGAATCCGCGTGGGTGACAGTACAACGTGATTACTCATGGCTCGATGCAGATCGATTCTGGCGCGTGATGGATTTCCATCAGCTCACTCATCCTTATGATGAACAGGGCAATCGTCTCGATTTCTCTGCGATCCCTAAAGACATCACCCAGCTGCGTAATGATCCATACCGCAGTCTTGCTGGCTTTGTCCGTGTCGCTGGCGGATATGCCAAAGATACGACGCCCTTCTCCGAATTCTTATGGGCGGACTTCTTTAGACCACAGATCAGCGCTGACCTCATCAATAAATCACAAAAACAAGCCGTTGAACAAGCAATTGGGCTTGCACGCAGCAGTGAAGCACGTTATTTACCTGGATGGACAGGAATGCTCCTCGCACCGACATCTAATAAAGACTAACTCACCATGAGCACACCTGCAAATCCTCAAGCGACGCCGCGCGCTTCCTATATCGTCGATATTGTCGCTGGTCTGTCTATCGCAGGTTTGCTGCTACCCGAAGCCGTAGCTTACTCTGGCATCGCTGGACTACCGCCACAAGCTGGGGTGATCGGTTTATTGATTGGGCTGCTGTGCTACGGATTTATTGGGACAAGTCGCTTTGCAATTGTGTCAGCGACATCTTCATCGGCTGCGGTCTTATTTTCTGCAGTGAACAGTATGCCAGGCGTTGATCCAACTCATCGACTGTTACTCGCCAGTGGACTCATTATTCTCACAGGTGGTTTCTTTGTCTTGGCATCCATCGCCAAGCTCGGTGAAGTGTCTAATTTTATTGCCAAGCCTGTGCTACGCGGTTTTGCTGTTGGACTCGCCATTACGATTGTGATTAAGCAGTTTCCCAATATCGTCGATGTTAAACCCACGCACTCGGATATTTTCCGTTATGTGAACGATCTTGCGCTGGGCCTGCCGCATTGGAATCTCACGGGTTTAGGCATTGCCGCTGTCGGGCTGATCTTACTTAAAATCTTCGCCCGCTGGAAAACCATCCCTGGTGCGCTCTTAGTGATTGCAGGCGGAATTGCACTCGATGTTTCTGGATTTACCGCAGCGCATGGCGTCGCTGCTGTGGGTACAATCAATCTCACTTTAGACTGGCCGACTATACCTACTCTTAGTCGTCTTGAATGGCTCAGAATCGGTGAGTTAGCCATCGCACTGCTCATGATTTTATACGCAGAATCTTATGGCGCGATTCGCACATTTGCGATTAAACATGGCGACAGCTCCGCACCCAATCGTGATTTGATGGCGTTCGGCATTGCCAATATCGCCTCGGGTTTCTTTCATGGCATGCCAGTCGGTGCGGGATATTCAGCAACTTCTGCCAATGAATCGGCTGGCGCACAAAGTCGCTGGTCTGGTTGGATTGCGGCAATGGTCGTTCTGGCGCTCGTCCTCACGCTACTACCGTGGATTGAACATACGCCTGAACCGATTCTTGCGGCAATCGTCATCCATGCCGTCAGTCATAGCATTACGTGGGATGCCTTCCGCCCCTACTTTTTGTGGAAACGAGATCGCATTATTGTTGTGGCAGCAGTATTTGCCGTCTTAGTTTTAGGCGTATTGGATGGTTTGCTGGCGGCGATTGGTGTCAGCTTGATTATGATGTTGCGCACCATGTCTAATGTCCGCGTAGCATGGTTGGGTGAATTGGGTGATACGCACGATTATGTGGACATTCTCAGACATCCCACCGCGACAACCATTCCTGATGTACTGATTGCTCGTCCAGAATCAGCTTTGTTCTTTGCCAATGCTGAACGCATCTTTACCACGATTCAAAACAAAATTATCAGCTTACCGACAACCAAGATTGTGATTATTAGTTTTGAAGAATCAGATAGTTTAGACAGTACCAGTTTGGAAGCCTTAGAAGATTTTGCGCAAGCGATGCAGAAGCGCAATATCCAATTGATCTTGGCACGCGTTAAAGATCCGCTACGGGATATTTTTCAGGTGGCAAATTTGCCAGAGCTTCCGACCTCTTGCTACGGTGGTTATAGCGTCGATGATGCGGTTAAAGAAATCAAAGCCGCGGGCACACATTTATAGTGCCCGCTGAGCTTTATTTTAGCGAACAAATGTTTTCCAGCTAATGTCACCCAATACCGTATCCAGCGTCATTTCCAACTGATCACCAGACTGCAACGGCCCAACGCCTGCTGGCGTTCCTGTCATGACGACATCACCTTTTTCCAAGGTGAAGGTTTCACTGATGTGGGAAATTAAGCCGATGATATCAAATATTATTCTTGAGGTTTCACCGACTTGACGGGTTTCACCATTTACTTTGAAGGTATAACGTGCATTTTTGTAGTCTGGGATAATATTTGGTGCAAGCCATTCGCCAAGCACACATGAACCATCATAAGATTTAGAACGCTCCCACGGATAGCCTTGGTCTTTGAGGCTATTTTGTAGATCGCGCATAGTTAAATCTAATCCGAGCGTCACGCCTGAAATTGCAGCGCGCGCCTGCTCTTCCGTTGCATTTTTTAGGGTTTGTCCGATTTGAATGGTGAGTTCACATTCAAAATGACATGAGCCTAAACCTGCTTGCCATGTGATGCCGTCGTTTAAGCCCGTTAGACTACTCGGCGGTTTGATAAATAGAATTGGAGTATCAGGAACTGCACTGCCGAGTTCTTTGGCATGATCAGCGTAATTGCGACCGACGCAGACGATTTTGGATGGCTTGGTCATATCACTTTCATCTATAAAATCAAATATTGCATATCTTGCCATATATCGCTGATTACTCAAGATGACGTATACAAATGATGGCAATTTAATTCTGCTTAACATTTCCCTATAGCTTCTAACCCATGATTTCTGATAAAAACATTCACGGAATAATCATTATTGAAAAGGAAATTCGTATGTCATTAACACTCTACACAAACCCACAATCCCGTGGAAAAATTGTGCAATGGATGCTGGCAGAGCTAGATGTGCCATTTGAAACCGTCATCTTAGAATACGGCACAACCATGAAAGCGCCAGAATACTTAAAAATCAATCCAATGGGAAAAATACCGACGATCGTACATGATGGAAAAGTCATCACAGAAGTCGCCGCTATTTGCGCTTACTTAGCAGACGCCTTTCCAGAAAAGAAACTTGCGCCAGCGCTGAATGATCGAGCGGATTATTATCGTTGGTTATTTTTTGCAGCAGGGCCATTAGAGCATGCAACCACAAACCGAAAATTAGGTGTTACCCCTACGCCCGAACAACAGGGCTTTGTCGGTTATGGTGATTTTGATCGAGTGATTAATGTCGTAGAACAAGCATTAACCGATAAGCAATTTATCGCAGCAAATCATTTTACTGCCGCTGATGTCTATATCGGTTCACAACTGCATTGGGGCACACAATTTAAAACGATTCCTTTACGCCCAGCGTTTGAAGCGTATTTGAATAATCTATATCAACGTCCAGCTTTTCAAAAAGTCATGAAAGGCTAAGACAAAAAAACAATGCGAGCTATGGGGTTGACTCGCATTGCTCTTTAAGGTTTTGCTCGTAAACATCTGCTGACTGCTTAAATATAAGCCAATCTTTTTTCATCCAGCGTTCAATCAAATTTTTACCTAAAATATGTATTAAGTTAGCAAGCAGTCCGAATTTGGAAGATTCACTATGAAAAAATACTGTTATTCTAAAGTTTCCATATTTCTCAAAATCAGAACCAAATAACTCCTCAATATAATCTTTATCAGATACATCTAAAGAGTGTCCCCAAATGTGAATATTAAGAAACTGCCTTTGTCCAAGACTCTCTTTATTTACTATTTTACTTAACTCTTGATTGCCTTTCAAAAATTTATAATCTGTATTATTAAATAATTTCTGATGATATTTTACAAAACCATAAGCTTCATGTTCTTTGAGAATTTCTTTCTCCAAATCACTTACGCCTAGCACTAACTTCTTCATGCTCTCGCCTGTAATACCATGAAGATATTCAATATTACTATCTATCGAATGGCTATAAAATCTTGAAAATGATC
>JASLFQ010000108.1 GCA_030150595.1 Aquirhabdus sp. | reverse complement strand
CACGACTGTGACACGCTCTGGTGGCAAATCAAATAAATGACACGCTTCGATCAGCTCTAAGCCTTTATTCATCAGCGTCGCAGAATCAACAGAAATCTTTTGCCCCATCACCCAGTTTGGGTGCTTACATGCTTGCTCTGGTGTGACACTTTCTAATTGCTGTGTACTAAACTGACGAAAAGGTCCACCAGAAGCCGTCAGCAAAATCTGGGAAACACCACCACGCGATGCTTGTTTTTGGAATCGTTCCGTCGTTTGAAAGTAATCAACAGGAAGGCATTGAAAGATTGCATTATGTTCAGAATCAACTGGCAAGAGCATCGCACCAGAACTGCGCACACAATCCATAAACAGACTGCCCGCCATCACCAAAGCTTCTTTATTTGCCAGCAAAACACGTTTGCCTGCTTGCACTGCTGCAAGTGTTGGTTCTAAACCTGCTGCACCAACAATTGCCGCCATCACTACATCAACATCCGTATGAGCGGCAATCTGTTTTAGACCCAACTCACCTTCGACGATCGTAGGAATAACCGCATTTGGAAATCTCAGCTTTAAATCATTGGCAAACTGTTCGCCCTTTGCGGTCGGCACAGAGACATATGTCGGATGATACTTCGCGCTCAACTCGACAAGTTGATCTAAGCGGCTATGACCACTCAATGCAAAAACATCATACTGATCAGGATGTAATGCGAGCACTTTGAGCGTGCTCTCACCAATCGAACCCGTCGCACCCAAAATACAAACGTTTTGTTTTGACTGCTGTTCTGAAAGACCACTTGGCGTTTGCAACGAGATTTGCACGGCTAGAATCCCCCAGCCAACCAAAATCCTAATGCAAAAATGGGCGCAGCGGCGAGCATTGAATCAATACGGTCTAAGACTCCACCATGACCAGGCAGCAGACTGCCTGAATCTTTAATATTAGCCTGACGTTTAAGCAAAGACTCAAACAAATCACCGAGCACAGATGCCAAAACCACAAGCATTGACAAAAGAACGAATCCAACTAAATGCAATCCAGCCAAGTGACGATAATAAGCAACTGCAGCAATGACTAAACTGGTTAAAGCCAAACCACCTACTAGACCTTCAATCGTTTTATTTGGGCTAACATCAGGAATCAACTTATGTTTGCCAAATGCTTTACCCGTAAAATAAGCCCCACTGTCAGCAACCCACACTAATGCAAACATATACATCAGCCACCACGGTGAATCCGCCCACAAACTATAAATCGCCAATGTCGCTGAAATAAGCAACAATATCCCAATAAACGGTAACCAACGATTCGAAGTGATACCGGCGAGTGGATAACGGCGCACAGTAACCAATGCAGACAGCCAGAACACAGCCGTAATAGCCCAAATACTAGGCCAAATCACAGGGCAATAACCCTTTAACAAATACGCACCCACCGCAAGCAACAAGTTCGTCAAGATAAACAAGGTTGGAAACTGATAAGATTGTCCTGCACCTTTTCCAAACTTCGTCCACTCAGATGCACCTACAGATAGTACAATAATCATGAGTAGAATCATTGGAATAGGGCTTTTCGTTGCAAACATACATAACAGCACAATGGCAACTAAAACGAGCCCTGTCCGAATTCGTTCAAGCATTACGATCTTCCTGACCTAGTTTATTGATTTCATTTTTATTCATCGTTTTATATTCAGAAACCTGTTCACTTGTACGACCAAAACGACGTTCGCGGAACGAGAACTGACCCAAGGCACGATCAAACTCGGCCTCATCAAATGCAGGCCACAAAGTATCTGTAAAATATAGCTCGGCATACGCCGCTTGCCACAAGACAAAATTAGATAAACGATATTCACCACCTGTACGAATCAACAAATCAACGGGTGGCAAATCTCCGATTTCGACTTCCTGCTGCATGCGTGCTTCATCAATGTCATCAAGACTAAGCTGACCCGCCTGCACTTGCCGCGCTAAACGTTGCGCAGCTTGCGCCATGTCCCATAAGCCGCCATAACTCACCGCGATCACCATGACCATTTTTGCATTTTCAGCTGTTTTTTGTTCAGCAATTAGCATGAGCTGCTGCAAACGATCAGACATTTTCGAACGATCACCAATAAATCGCATCGCAATATTCTGCTCAAGCATGCGCGGCACTTGCTCTTGCACGACTTGTTCAAACAGCTGCATCAATAACGCCACTTCATCAGGTGGACGGCGCCAGTTTTCACTCGAAAAAGCAAACACTGTCAGGACTTCAATGCCGACACGACGCGCATGCTGGGCGATCACATCCAGCTGATCTTTACCTGCACGATGTCCACCACCATTCGTTAAATGATGTTGGCGGCCGAAGCGATTATTACCATCCATAATGACGGCAACATGACGCGGCAAATTGGCTGCATGCCCTTTGGCACGATCCGTCAAGTCAGGCGCTGACAAAACTTAAACCTGCAACAATTCGGCTTCTTTCGCCGCTAATTGCTTATCAACTTCAGCAATATATTTGTCTGTTAACTTTTGCACTTCTTCATTTGTACGGCGCTCATCATCTTCGCTGATTTCTTTTTCTTTCAACAGGTCTTTAACATCGCCCAATACATCACGACGAATATTACGAATTGCCACACGTGCGTTTTCTGCTTCACCACGTGCCAGTTTTTGCATGTTCTTACGGGTTTCTTCAGTCAGTGCTGGTAGCGGTACACGAATCACATCACCAGAAATTGGATTCAAGCCCAGATCACTTTCACGAATTGCTTTGTCAATCGCACCAACCATATTGCGTTCAAATGGCTGCACAACCAAAGTACGCGAGTCATCAACGCCAATGTTGGCCACTTGATTAAGCGGCACGTCAGAACCGTAATAAGGCACCATGACATCTTTCAGCATGGCTGGATGAGCGCGACCTGTACGTACACGAGAGAACCCAGATTCGAGCGACTCAAGGCTCTTCTTCATCCGAATTTCACCATCTTTTTTTAGATCATTTAACATACTACTTTCCTTCATTTGGAATACGACATCTTATTTGATGCATGAACTCGACATAGAGTCCTTTAGTTTTAAAAGCAATCTGAAGTCGTTATATCACATTAACGCTAGGTTACATGTTACACATTTATAGTGTTTTACCAACACGTGTGCCTTCATTACCATCCATCACAACGCTAAGCAGTGCACCAGGTTTGTTCATATTAAACACTTGCAGCGGGACATCATGGTCACGGCATAAGCAAATGGCAGTCAAATCCATCACTTCTAACTTTTCATCTAACACTTGATCAAAGGTCAGACGCTCATAGCGCACAGCATCTTCAAACTTATTCGGGTCCTTATTATAAACCCCATCCACTTTGGTTGCTTTAAGAATCAATTTCGCTTCAATTTCAATACCACGTAAACATGCTGCAGTATCTGTCGTAAAGAACGGATTGCCTGTTCCCGCGACAAAAATACAAACATCGCCAGCTTTCAAAAAACGAATTGCATTGCGGCTTGAATATTGCTCAACCACGCCATTGATTGCCATCGCTGACATCAATCGAGTCTTAATATTACGGCGCTCAAGTGCATCACGCATAGCGAGTCCATTCATGACTGTCGCTAACATGCCCATTTGATCGCCAGTGACACGACCAACCAAACCTTCTTTCTGCAACTGACTGCCGCGATAGAGATTACCACCACCCACCACAATTCCTACTTGTACGCCCAATCCCACCAAATGTGCAATAGATAAGCTCATTTGATCCAAGATATTGGCATCAATCCCCATATCTTTATTACCCGCTAATGCCTCACCAGACAGTTTTAATAAAATTCGCGAAAAGCGTGGGCTTTTTTCTGTCATGACGAGCACTCCGAATAGAATAAGGAAACTGGGATAAACTTGGGCACAACAAGACGCAACCTCTAAAGCATGTTAATGCGAGATCGCGTCCACGTAAAATCACATTGATTTACGGTGAGGCATGGTAACAAAAGGCAGCGATGAACGTAAGCGGCG
>JASLFQ010000092.1 GCA_030150595.1 Aquirhabdus sp. | reverse complement strand
ATCTACTTGACGATCTGTACTCATCCAATCAATCCTATTTGGTCAGTATGGCTATATTCAGATGTGAACAAACTTCATACCTACTGCTCAATGGTTAACTTCGCATCACTTAACATACGATCAAAATTTGCTGAGGTGATCTCGGCTAAACGCTCCACTGAAATTTGGTGCACATCCGCAAGTGCGCGTGCAACATGTGGTAAATACAGCGGTTCATTCGATTTACCACGATAAGGCATCGGTGCAAGATAAGGACTGTCCGTTTCAATCAATAATCGATCCAACGGCACACGCGCTGCAACATCACGCAAATCCTGTGCATTTTTAAAACTAATAATGCCCGAAAATGACACGTAATAACCTAATGCTAATGCACCCTCCGCCGTTGCCCAATCTTCAGTAAAGCAATGTAATACACCATGTGTTGCTTGTTGCTCTCGCAATACAGCCAACGTATCCGCTCGTGCAGCACGCGTATGCACAATCACAGGCTTACCCGTCTGCTTGCCTGCAGCAATATGACGTGCAAATGACTCTCGCTGAACATCTGCATTATCTGTACTGTAGTGATAATCAAGTCCAGTTTCGCCCACAGCCCAGACTTTGGGATGTTTCGCTAAATCGACCAATGTTTCGACAGTTGCTAAATTGAGCATCTCTGCCGACTCACACGGATGCGCACCCACGCTAATTCCGACATCAACATGACGTTCAGCAATATCCAGCAATACCGTGTAATCATCTAAATCAACCGACACCGCTAAAAAGCGCGATACGCCAGCAGCGCGCGCGGCATCTAAAGCGCGATCCAATGAACCATCATAAGGTGTCAAATCTAATCGATTTAAATGACAATGCGAATCTATGAACACAACGAAAAACCTTATTTAATTGCAAATACTTCGTATTACATCGTATATGTCGGACGATCAGAATTCAAAAGACCTGCAAGTAACTTCTCAATATCGTTCTTAAATTTCTTGCCTTCATCACCCAACAACTGCAATGCAAACCCTGCTGGACGCGAACCTTGTGTTCGATGCGTGACCCAGACTACTTTACCTGTCAGTGGTGTACGTTCAGATGAATCTGGCAACGTTACGACCACGAATACATCCTCACCCAAAGGAAACGTTCGGTTACTTGGCACAAAAAGCGCACCGCCATTCACAAATGGCAAATAGCTACTATAAAGCGTCTGCAAGTCCCGAATTGGGTAATTGATAATCCCCCCTGCACGTGTAGGCAGCATACACACTCCTTTGTATTAGAACTTTGAACATAGTGAAAAATAACATGATTAGTCACTTGAATGCGAACGTTTAAGTTCTTTTATTAGAAAAGATAGATAACAACAACACACAATATATGTGATTTTCATTGATCAAGCATACCACTGGAATGTTAATTAGCAATGATCAGAAGGTCGCTGTGAATAACAAGACTCACAAATACTTTGCAAAAAAAATAATGCTTTACTTCTAAACCGTCCTGAGCAACTGTTTGAGCCAGACAAGAATTATTAACATGCATGATCTTTTGGATAAACCTTAATTTTAAGAACTCCTCCCCGCACGCGAGTTTTGCGAAGGACACCTTGCGTCAAAACAAAGCAGTGCTTTGTTTTTCCTCATGCTTACTTTTGGCAAGACAAAAGTGAGGCCAGCGGCAGGCGATCCTCCCATTAAACATCTCAATAAAAAGACACCCATGTAGCAATAACTTTTTTCTTTTAAAGAACAAAATAAAAATGGGCTACCTTTTATACAAAGGCAGCCCATTTAGCTCACAACTTATTGCCCTAAGGCACTAAATTACAGCTTGCTAGTCAACTCTGGAACGATTTGGAACAAGTCACCCACTAAGAAATAGTCAGCAACTGCACCAATTGGTGCTTCTTCGTCTTTGTTGATCGCAACGATCACTTTAGAGTCTTTCATACCAGCCAAATGCTGGATCGCACCAGAAATACCCACTGCAACATACAGATCAGGCGCAACGATTTTACCCGTTTGACCCACTTGCAAATCGTTTGGTACAAAGCCAGCGTCAACAGCAGCGCGTGATGCACCCATTGCTGCGCCGAGTTTGTCGACTAATGGAACCAAAACTGTATCAAAGTTTTCGCCATTGCCCATACCACGACCACCAGAAACAACGATGCGTGCAGCAGTCAACTCTGGACGTTCAGATTTTGCCAGCGCTTCGCTAACAAAAGTTGATTTGCCAGCATTATCAGCTTCAGCAACCGCTTCGATTGCAGCAGAACCGCCAGTTGCAGCAACTGGATCAAAACCTGTACCACGTACAGTGATGACTTTGATTGGATCTGAACTTTGAACAGTCGCAATCGCATTACCTGCATAGATTGGGCGTTCAAATGTGTCAGGTGAAATCACTTTAGTGATGTCAGAAATTTGGCTAACATCAAGCAATGCTGCAACGCGTGGCAAAAAGTTTTTGCCGTTTGAAGTTGCTGCTGCGAGGATGTGCGTGTACGCCTTACCTACGCTCGCAACCAAGAGGCTTACGTTTTCAGCCAATTGATGTGCATAAACAGCATTGTCTGCCAATAATACTTTCGATACACCAGCAACTTTCGATGCTGCGTCAGCTGCTGCTTGCGCGCCTTGACCAGCAACCAAAATATGCACGTCGCCACCAATGGCTTGTGCAGCTGCAACAACGTTCAATGTTGCTGATTTTAGGCTGACATTATCGTGTTCAGCGTAAACCAAAATAGCCATGTTAGAACTCCTTTAAAACGGAATACGTTTTTAAAAATCAGTTGAAAATCAATGTAAAATCAAACTTACAAAGCTTGATTAGATCACTTTCGCTTCGTTTTTAAGTTTTTCGATTAGCTCATCAACCGATTTCACTTTAATACCTGCTTTACGTTCTGCTGGTGGCTCTACTTTGATTGTTTTTAAAGTAGGTGCAGTGCTTACGCCGTAATCCGCTGGAGTTTTGGTATCCAAAGGTTTTTTACGTGCTTTCATGATGTTAGGCAATGCTGCATAACGTGGTTCGTTCAAACGCAAGTCAGTAGTCACGATTGCTGGCAATGCCAAATCAACCACTTGTGCGCCGCCGTCAACTTCACGTTCTACTTGCAGAGTTGTACCGTTTACAGTGACTTTCGATGCGAAAGTACCTTGACCAACACCCATCAACGCAGCCAACATTTGACCTGTTTGGTTGTTGTCATCATCAATTGCTTGTTTACCAAGCAAAATAATTTGTGGTTGTTCTTGATCTGCGATTGCTTTCAGAATTTTCGCAACTGCCAATGGACCAACTGCATCATCAGTTTGAACCAAGATGCCACGGTCTGCACCGAGAGCCATTGCTGAACGAATTTGTTCTTGAGCAGCTGTTGGACCAACAGAAACCACAACGATTTCAGTCACTACGCCTTTTTCTTTCAGACGTACGGCTTCTTCAACAGCGATTTCACAGAATGGATTAATCGACATTTTGACGTTAGTCAGATCAATACCCGTTTTATCCGCTTTTACGCGAACTTTAACGTTGAAATCGACAACGCGCTTGACAGCAACAAGAGCCTTCATAAAATTCCTCGGCTTGGCTAGTGGATATATTCAAAAAAAATATGGTAATACGGCAAAAATACCGTACTTTCTTGAGCCTACAACATTTTTTAGTTCTGCTTACTTTATATGTTCAGCTGCACTAAAAATGAGCATGCAATAAAGACATAAGAGTGCGCAGTATATTGCTATTTGATGGCGTTCAGGTCAAGCCGAATTGACGTCTAATCAGTAAAAATCTGCATTAAAGCGTCAATCACGATACATTTATCGGAAAAATCTTCGTCAAAAAACATCTTTTAATTTGACAATACATATTGTCTATAGCAGGATAAGTATTAAGTTGACAAACGGTATTGTCTTTAGTTGATAAATCATAAAAGACCCGAATACACTTTTTAAAGGAGTCATTCATCGTGCAAAACGCAGTCGATACATTAGACATTCAAGCATCCTATGGCGCACATCGCCATAACATTACTGTGCGCCGACCTG
>JASLFQ010000066.1 GCA_030150595.1 Aquirhabdus sp. | reverse complement strand
GGCAAGCGAACTTGTTTGCCAATCAGATGTTGATAGCGTTCATCGGCAGGATTGACCGCAACAGCAGTATCACCGAGCAAGGTTTCAGGACGTGTGGTGGCTACGACGAGGTAATTATTACCGTCTTGCGTTTTCAGACTTTCGTCTGCAAAGAAATATTTGAAATGCCACAGGTTGCCAGCAGTTTCTACGCTTTCAACTTCAAGGTCAGACAGCGCAGTGTGTAGCTTTGGATCCCAGTTGACCAAACGTTTACCGCGATAGATCAAGCCTTCTTCGTGCAGGCGTACAAACACTTCTTTCACGGCATTTGACAAGCCATCATCCATGGTAAAGCGTTCGCGTGACCAATCAACCGATGAGCCTAAACGACGAATCTGTTGGGTAATCGTGCCGCCAGATTGCTCTTTCCATTCCCAGACTTTCTCTAAAAATTTCTCGCGACCCAAGTCATGACGGCTAACGCCTTCCGCACCAAGCTGACGTTCAACAACCATTTGTGTCGCGATGCCCGCGTGATCGGTGCCCGGTTGCCACAAGGTGTTGTGACCTTTCATGCGATGAAAACGAGTCAGCGCATCCATGATGGCATTGTTAAAACCATGACCCATGTGCAGGCTGCCTGTCACGTTCGGCGGTGGAATCATGATGGTGAATGGCTCGCCTGTGCCCGATGGTTTGAAGTAACCATTTTCTTCCCATTTGGCATACCAATGACCTTCAATCGCGGCAGGATCGTAAGTCGTGGCTAATGTCTGATCTTGAGCAGCAGCATTTTGATTTGTTGTTTGGGCGTTGGTTGTATCGGGCGCAGTCATGGCAATCCAGTAAAAAAAGTCCAGTATAAAAAGTGCAAAACTGATGATTAAAAAATATGGCGCTATTGTAGCGGATTTTGACGGCGAATTTTTGTTGGAAATAGTTTTGAGTTGGAAATAGAGTATTTTGCGAATGAGCCAATTTTGTGGATTTGATCATACAAATATTGCCGTAATATTTGTATGAATATCCGCAGAATGTCGGGAACCTGATATTGCCGCAAAGGTTTTTGTAATAACATGCCTCATGACTTAAATAATTTGAGTAATAACGAGAGTAATAACAAATGAAGACAACAATCCGCGGGCAGCTTGCACATAAAACCATTTGGATTACAGGCGCATCGAGTGGCATTGGAGAAGCGTTGGCGATTGCATGTGCGTCGCGTGGTGCAAATCTCGTGCTGAGTGCACGACGATTAGATGAGTTAGAACGTGTGAAAGCCGCGTGTGCACAAGTGGGCCATGGACGGTTTTTGACGGTTCCGCTGGATGTGACGGATGATGTGGCGTGTGATACCGCGTATTTTGATATTGCCAAACAAATGGGTCAGGTCGATTGGCTGATTAATAATGCAGGCATTAGCCAACGCTCGCTTGTGAGTGAAACCGTGACGGCGGTTGATCGTAGGATCATGGAAGTCGATTATTTTTCGGTGGTCAATCTGACGCGCAAAGTCTTACCCGATATGTTGAAGCGTAAAAACGGCAAAGTGATTTTTATTTCCAGTGTTGCAGGCTTGGTCGGTACGCAATATCGCGCCAGTTATGCAGCAGCAAAAGCGGCAGTGCATTTGTGGGCGAATAGCTTGCGTGCAGAAGTCGCGGCGCAAGGTGTTGAGGTCAGCGTCGTTTTCCCTGGATTTGTCAAAACCAATGTCTCGCAAGCGGCGTTGGTTGGTGACGGTTCAGAGCAAGGCACGATGGATGAAGCGCAGGCGAAAGCGATGAGTCCGACGGATTTTGCGGAAAAGACGGTGAAGGCGTTATTGGCTGGACGCGAATATATTGTGATTGGTGGTGCGAAAGAGAAGGTTGCGGCGTTGTTGTCACGGGTGTCGCCGACGTTGTTGTATAAGGTGATTCGACGGGTGAAGGTGAAGTAGGTTTTTTTAAGATCAAAGTCAAAAGCAAATCCTCCCCAACCCTCCTTTTACAAAGGAGGGAGTTTTTCTTTAAAGGGAGGTTTTAATGTAAAGACTGATGTTGAATGATATGTTTTGATTCTAAAATCAATCAAATTCCCTCCAATTATCCATTTCGTAAATGGAAAAAAGTTCCTCCCTTTGTAAAAGGGAGGTTAGGAGGGATTTTGCTTTTGACTTTGCTTCTTAAGGCTTCACAACCTGAGCAGTCGTATTCCCATTAGCATTATCAGGCGCAGCATCAAGCCCGATATTGTTCACCGCACCACCGCCCAATGCTGTATACAAGTTCACTTGGCTGAGCAAAGCGGCTTGTTTCAATGTGATCTGAGCTTGTTGTGCACTGAACAATGAAGTCTGTGCAACAAGAACCGTCAGATAATCGCTGATGCCTGCTTTAAAGCTTGCTTCAGCCAAATTATAGTTGACCTGCGACGCATCAACGAGACGTGCTTCTGCCGCTAGACGATCATCGATTGTTGCACGTACCGCGAGCACATCCGCAACTTCACGGAATGCAGTCTGGATAGACTTTTCATACGCCGCTAAATCAATCTTTTGCTCAACGCGTGCGCTTTCCAGCGTCGCTTTGCGTGCACCATTATCAAAGATTGGCAAGTTAACCGATGGGCCAACATTCCAGCCAAATGAACCTGATTTAAACAAATTCGAGAGGCTTGGGCTTGAGTAGCCCACGTCACCCGTTAAGGTGATTTTTGGGAAATACGCTGCACGTGCCACTGCAACGTTCGCTCCCGCAGCTTTCAGCGTGTATTCCGCTTGAGCAATATCAGGACGGCGTTGTAGCAATTCACTAGGCAAGCCAGCAGGCAGCAGTGGGTTAGTTGTGATTTGATCAACCGCACCTTGCGGAATCAAGGCATCAGGTACGGCAGGCAAACCAATCGTGAGCGCCAATAAGTTGCGATCTTGAGCGACTTGAGTTTCGGCATTGCCAATCGCAAGATTCGCGTTTTCAACACTGATCTGAGCTTGTTTGACTGGTGCTAAAGAGATGATTCCCGCCTTGAATTGGGCTTGATTCAACTCATACGATTTTTGCTGAGCAGCCAAAGTTTGCTTCGCCAGTTTGAGCTGCTCTTGATCGAAAGCCAGTGCAAGATAAGACTGGGCAATTTGACTGACGATACTGATTTGTTCAGTCGCTTGCGCACTTTGGGTGCTAAAGAAGCTCTGTAATGCTTGATCTTTCAGGTTCGCAACACGTCCCCAGAAATCTAACTCATAGCTGGTCAGACCTAAACCAGCGGTATAGGTCGTTGAGCTATTTGACTTCGTACCAATCGTGTTCGTGCCTGCATTGATGCCGACTGTCGGCAATTGTGGTGCTTTTGCGAGTTGGTATTGCGCGCGCGCCAGCTCAATGTTGAGCGCAGCAGTACGCATATCACGATTGTTTTCCAGACCCAATTGAATCAATTGCTTCAGTTTTGGATCAGAGAAATAGTCTGACCAACCTTTCGCAGCAATTGAAGTCTCTGCTTGGCTTGGCAATGTCTGATTCATCAGTGTTGGATACGCTGATGAAGTCAGATTACTCGCTGCCGCAGGATCAGGCTGGCGCAGGAAGCTAGCACACGCAGATAGAGCCAAAGGCAACGCCAAGACCGTAAAAAGAGCGCCTACCGATCTTTGGCTAGATTTGATATTTCGTTGATTCGCTTTCATTCTTGAGTATCCAATGATTGCCCTTGAGGAGGGGTTACAGATGCTTGTGCTGTTGCGTTTGGACGTGGTTTACCTTTAAAGATACTCCGAATCCAGAGGTAAAACAGTGGAATAAAGAACACACCTAGAATGGTTGCACTCAACATTCCGCCGATGACGCCCGTACCAATCGCGTGCTGACTGCCTGAGCCTGCACCCACGCTGATCGCCAGTGGTAATACACCTAGCATAAATGCCATTGAGGTCATAATAATAGGGCGTAATCGTATCCGAACTGCATGTAGAATCGATTGGATCAATTCTTCGCCTTGATCTTGTAAGGTCACGGCAAATTCAACGATCAAGATCGCATTCTTAGCAGAAATCCCGATCACCGTCAGCAAACCGACTTGCAAATAAATGTCATCTGACAGTCCACGGAACCATGTCGCCATGAGTGCGCCCATGACGCCAAGCGGAACAACCAGCATAATTGCGAACGGGATTGACCAGCTTTCATACAATGCAGCAAGACACAAGAACACGATCAGCATCGACAGCGCGTACAGTGCAGGCGCTTGAGAACCTGATACTTTTTCTTCCTGTGACATGCCTGTCCACTCAAAGCCAATGCCTTGTGGAAGTTTGGCAACCAGTTGTTCCATGGCTTTTAGTGCATCACCAGAGCTGACACCAGGTAACGAGTTTCCTTGAATTTCCATCGAAGGGAAGCCGTTATACCGTTGAAGCTGTGGTGGGCCATAAGTCCAACGACCTTGGGTAAAGGCGGACAGTGGAACCATACTGCCTGTGTTGCCGCGAACGTACCATTTGTTCAGATCTTCAGGTGACATGCGTGAATCAGCATCACCTTGGATATACACTTTCTTGATTCGACCTTGATCAATAAATTGATTGACGTAAGCGCCGCCCCAAGCAGTCGAGAGCGTATTATTCACATCTGTCAGTGAAACGCCTGTCGCACCCGCTTGTGCCTGATTGACATCAAGATTGTACTGTGGCGTGTCAAGTTGACCATTAGGGCGAACACCAACGACGACATGCTTGGCTTTATCATCGCTTGCAGCCATGCCGAGAAGTTGGAAGGTTGCAGCCATTAACTTGTCGTGACCTAAGCCTGCGCGATCTTCAAGCTGCATGTCAAAACCATTGGCAACACCCAACTCAATC
>JASLFQ010000051.1 GCA_030150595.1 Aquirhabdus sp. | reverse complement strand
CAGCGTTTTAACATTACCCTGAAAGCAGAAAGTCGATTTTCTGGTCTTACGGGTCGCGGACTTATTGATGGTCATGATGTGCGGTTATTATTACCTTCCACGTTCATGAATTTATCAGGCAGATCTGTTGCGCCGATGGCGAAGTTTTTTCAAATCGCACCTAGCCATATTCTCATTGCTCACGATGACTTGGACTTACCTTCAGGCTGTATCCGCTTGAAAACAGGTGGTGGTCATGGCGGTCATAATGGTCTACGCGACATTGTTCCGCAGATTGGTAATGATTTTCATCGCTTGAGGATTGGAATTGGTCACCCTGGCCACAAAGAAAAGGTACATGGGCATGTTTTAGGTCGTGCGCCTAAAATTGAGCAAGATTTGCTCGATCAAGCACTCGATGAAGCGTTACGTCTGACCCCGATGATTGTGCAGGGTGATATTGCTCGTGCCATGAGTCAATTGAATGGTTTCAAACCGAGTTAATCTGGTTTAAAATCAGTGTAGTAGATTTTATTTTAATGTTTTGTCGCAATATTTAGCGGTTAAATGTTGTACAAACCAGCCATAATGTGCACAATGCGAACCGTAAATCATTGCTCCTAATGATTACGTGTACTTCTTGTACTATCTGGCCCTACTCCCACGGAGATCATCGCCATGCAAACTACGATGTTAAAATGTAAAATCCATCGCGCACGCGTCACTCATGCAGAAGTGCATTATGAGGGTTCATGTGCTATTGACGGTAATTTGTTGGATTTAGCAGGTATTCTCGAATACGAACAAATTCAAATCTACAACGTCACCAGTGGTACGCGTTTTACCACGTATGCAATTCGCGGAGAAGAAGGTTCAGGCATCATTTCTGTCAATGGCGCAGCAGCGCACCGTGCAGATGTCGGTGACATCGTAATTATTGCTGCATACGCGAACTATGAAGCTAGAGAGCTGCATAACTTCAAACCACAGTTGGTGTATTGCAATGCGGATAACACCGTTAGCCACACTGCCAATATCATTCCAGTGCAAGTCGCTTAATCAACTTTAAAGTTACCCAGATTTTATAAAACCCGCCTCCATCTGGCGGGTTTTATGTTTTTATCATCTAAATTAATCTTGAGCATTTATATCAAGATCGATCATTTCATGATGAAAAATCAGATTTATGGCAATAGCAACTGGTATGCTAAATGCTATAAATTTGCATAGAATCGTTGCAAGATCAAATCGCCATTTTTTGATGAATATCTGGAGTCGCATGTGAAGATCGTGGTTTTAGGTGCTGGTGTCATCGGCACAACAACAGCCTGGTTCCTCAATCAAGCAGGTCACGATGTGACCGTCCTTGAACGCCAACCCAATGCAGGACTTGAAACCAGTTTTGCCAATGGCGGTCAAATTTCCGTCAGCCATGCCGAACCTTGGGCGACCCCAACTGCACCGCTTAAAATCCTTCAATGGCTAGGCAAAGAAGATGCACCGCTACTCTTCCGTTTACGCGCAGATCTCAATCAATGGCGTTGGGGCTTAAACTTCCTCAGAGAATGCACACCCGCACGCACGCGCAGCAACACGTTAAATATTCTTCGCCTTGGACTATACAGTCGAAGTGTTTTACAAAAACTGCGTGCAGATACAAATATTCAATATGATGCGCTGACTAAGGGAATCTTGCATTTTTATACAGATCATAAAGAGTTTGAGAGTGCCATTGCTGCTGCTGAACTCATGCGCAATTTTGATTGTGATCGTCACGTTGTTGATAGCAAAGCTGATATTTTAAAAATCGAGCCAGCCTTCAGTGACAGCATCGATAAAATTGTTGGCGCGACTTTTACCTCAAGCGATGAATCAGGCGACGCACAAAAATTCACTAACAACTTATCAGTGCTTGCCGCAGCGAAAGGCGTGAAGTTCTTGTTTAATCACACCATCACGCAAATTAAGCACGATAAAGGTCGCATTAGTGGCGTCACGGTCAAGCATGCGGAAGAAACCTTTGATGTCACCGCCGATGCGTATGTCGTTTGTCTTGCAAGCTACAGTGCGATAATGGTTCGCGATTTAGGCATTTCATTGTTGATCTATCCTGCGAAAGGCTACTCTGCAACTGTCGAAATTCCTGAAGGTGCAAATGCGCCTGTCGTCAGCATGACTGATGATGAATACAAACTGGTTTTCTCACGCTTAGGCAATCGTTTACGCATCGCGGGAACTGCCGAATTGAACGGTTACAACCTAAATTTGAATGATGTTCGTTGTCAGGCACTCATTAAACGCACAGCTTCACTATTTCCTGATGCTGCTGATTATAGTAAGCCATTGTTTTGGACAGGCTTACGTCCAGCAACTCCAAGCAATGTCCCTTATATTGGCAAAACTAAGTTTCCAAACCTGTATTTAAATACGGGTCATGGCACTTTAGGTTGGACTCATTCTTGCGGTTCAGCGCAAGCCATTGCCGATATTATTGATGGCAAAAAACCTGACGTAGAATTTGCATTTGTATGACAAGATCTTAATCGAGTAACAACCGATTGGCTGTAGTATGTCGAAACGAGAGTCTGTTAGAATCCAGCCTTGTT
>JASLFQ010000291.1 GCA_030150595.1 Aquirhabdus sp. | reverse complement strand
TAATCCATCGCAAAATCTTAAAGCAATTTTCACCATTGGCAAGCCACTCATCGAAGGTCCTTTACAAGATAAACGAGGCAATTGGGTTTCGGCGCACGCGCCTATTTTTGATCCACAAACAGGCAAAGTCATCGCCATCTCTGGCATTGATATTTATTCAACGACATGGATGCGACATCTCCGTTTTTATCAATACAGTTGCATCGTTATTTCGGCGTTACTCACCCTGCTCATGCTCGGCAGTCTATTCCTACACAACGCGGTGAAACATTGGCAAGATGCTGAAGAACAAGTCAATAAAATGGCGCGTTTTGATGCGCTAACTGGATTACCGAATCGCTACCTCATCGATGAAATTCTGTCGAATTCTATTGAAAATGCTAAGAAAGATAAATCAAAGTTTGCGCTCTTATTCCTTGATATGGATAACTTTAAATGGGTGAATGATAACCTCGGTCATTCAGTCGGCGATAAGCTTCTACAGGAAGTGGCGAACAGGCTTAAACAAACATTACGCAGTACGGATACTGTGGGGCGTTTCGGCGGTGATGAGTTTATTTTTATTCTTGAAGATTTAATCGAACCCAATAATGCCCTCACGATTGCGGAAGCCATTCACAATGCGATATCACAACCCTTGACCATTGCTGGACTAGAGAGCTTCTCGGTTGCGGCAAGTATCGGAATTGCGATTTATCCAACAAATGGCGATACCGCAGAGAAACTGATGTCTAATGCGGATAAAGCCATGTATCGCGCTAAGAAAAGCGCGCTAAATCAAATCATTCAATGCGATTAAAACTGATCTTTCCAGTGTCATCATCAACCAGAAAATCTTTTATTTTCTTACAACTGCGATACACTGAAATAATTCTGTCATACGAACCAAATACCATCATATAGGTCATAATATTGATTTTATGTTCCCTGCCTCCGACAGCGATCATCAACTCCAATTGAATGTATAAATTTTAATCATTCATCAATTAGATTCTGGTTGATCGATGAAAACAATTTGATTATGCTACGGCCACAATACCCCCCCCAGTATTAAAAATTAAATTTTCTGCTGATTTTCAGAAATAGCAATTCATAAGAATATTTACTTTTAAATGCTGATGAATACAAACGCGCATAGAGAATAATCTCTTTTTGGCAAGCAGTGGAGTCACTCATGAATGCCCCAACTCTCCATCAAAAAAAAATGTCCCACAAAATTGCCATATTGATCGGTGCCGCGATACTGATTGCAATCATTTTGATCATCTTCTCTCATCATGAAACATCTGCTGCCGAGCAAAAGCCATCGCAACCCGATGCACCCATGTTTACGCATCAAGGTGATGAAATAACGGTGCCAGCTAATTCGCCTTTACATACACATCTTGTCGTTGCAGCAGTTTCTGATACCGCTACGCCGAATATCATGTCATTTCCAGGTGTTGTCGAAGCTGACCCCTCTTCTACAGTCAATATTTTGCCGCCGCTCACAGGGCGTCTGGTCGCGCTGAATGTCAAACTTGGGGATGTCGTTAAAAAAGGGCAAGTTATTGCAATCATTAGCTCACCTGATTTAGCGCAAGCGGTTTCAGATGCCACGAAAGCACGAGATGCGCTTGATCTTGCGAATAAAGCATTGATTCGTGCGCGTGGCGTGAATGGTGTGGGCGCGAACGCAACCAAAGATCTCGAAGCGGCTGAAAGTAACCATAATCAAGCACAAGCAGAATTTGATCGTGCGCAATCGCGGTTAAACACACTCAATGCAAATAACGCTGTTCATCAAGAAAGTAAAGCATCGACAACGCCGACACTCACAATCACTGCACCTATTTTTGGTGCAATTACCGCACTGAATGTTGGTGCTGGTTCGTACATTAACGACGCTACGGCTGCGCTGATGACAATCTCGAATCTTGAGAATGTCTGGGTGACTGCAAATATCTCGGAAGATTCAATTTCCAATATTCATCAAGGCATGGCAGCAGAAACAACGTTGTCTGCTTATCCTGACTTGAAACTGCATGGAAAAGTAAGTTCAGTCAGTGCAGTTCTGGATGCAGATACTCGTAGGGGTAAAGCGCGCATTGCATTTGACAATGCAGACGACAAGCTTAAACCCAATATGTTCGCAACCGTCAACATTGCTGTGAATCAGCAAAAGCAATTGAGTGTTCCACAGTCTGCACTGCTGATGAACAACGATAATACGACCGTCTTTGTCGAAGTACGACCAAACGTATTTGTTAGACGCGTGGTTGAACTCGGTACAGAAGACGAAAATAACGTCAAAATTACTGCTGGACTCGCCTCTGGTGATCGCATAGTCGTTCAAGGTGGAGTCTTGCTGAATGATTAACCAGCTCATTACCCTATTTTTTCGGCGGCGACATCTCGCTTGGGTCATTGCTGTTTTGCTTGCATTCTATGGCTATTATTCATGGAAAATGATGGCTGTGGAAGCCTATCCAGAACTCAGCGACGTCACAGTTCAAGTCACCACTCAAGTACCTGGACTTGCAGCAGAAGAAATTGAACAGCAAATCACAACGCCCCTTGAACGTGCACTCAGCAATACACCTGGCGTTGTTACAGTACGTTCAAGTAGTACATTTGCACTGTCATTGATTACGATGGTGTTCAGTAGTCCTGATGATTATTTCGTTCGTCAACGCGTTCTGGAACGTATTAGCCAAGTGACGCTGCCAACAGGAATCCAACCGAGTTTGGATCCAGTCAGTAGTGCTGCAGGTGAAATCTATCGCTACACCTTGGAATCCGATTCTAAGAACTTGATGGAGCTTTCCGAAATCCAACGCTGGATTGTGATCCCTGCATTTAAGCAAGTCGCGGGTGTTGCTGATGTGAATAATTTTGGTGGTTTTACCAAAGAGTTCCGCATCGAACTTGATCCTGCCAAATTACAACAATACGGCGTCGTGCTGGGGGATGTTGTCAATGCAGTGAATAGTAATAGCTCAGATGCTGGCGGCGGTCGGATTGCACGCGGCGAACAAAGCTATGTGATTCGTGGGATCGGGCAAGTTCATTCACTTGATGATTTATCACTGATTGTGATTAAGCAAGCCAATGGCTCACCAATACTATTAAAAGACCTCGGCAAACTGATCATTGGTCATCAAGAACGTGAAGGCATTTTAGGCAAGGATTATAACCCTGATACGATTGAAGGCATCGTTCAGATGCTCAAATATGAAAATCCGTCACGTGTCCTCGAAGGTGTCCATGCCAAAGTCGATGAACTACAAAAACGTCTCGCACCGATGGGTGTCAAGATCGTTCCTTATATTGACCGTGATGACTTAGTCGAACTCACTGTGCATAAAGTTGCACATACAGTGATTGAAGGCATTGGATTAGTTCTGATCGTTCTCATCTTATTCTTAGGTAGCCCGCGTAGTGCGGTTGTTGCAGCGGTAGCGATTCCTGCGGCATTGGTCGCCGTTTTCATCATGATGAACCTGACCAAGATGCCTGCTAATCTGTTTTCGCTCGGCGCGATTGACTTCGGGATTATCGTCGATGGTGCAATCGTCGTCATGGAAGCGATCCTCAGACGGCGCGAAGAAGAACCTGATGTCGAACTGACTGAGCAAGATATTTTAGAAACACTGAGTTATGTGGGTCGTCCAATCTTTTTTGCGACACTCATTATTATCACCGCTTATTTACCCTTGTTTGCTTTTGAGCGAGCTGAAGGCAAATTGTTTACGCCAATGGCTTATACAGTCGGCTATGCGTTGTTAGGTGCCCTACTCTGTTCGGTTGCACTCATTCCAGGACTTGCATTTACTGCACTGCGTAAGCCACGCAAGGTCTTTGTCAATCGACCACTGATTTGGCTCACTCAGCGCTATCGCAAGATTCTGACAATTTTGCTTGCACGACCACCGATTGCATATACCCTCGCGATCATTTCTTTAGTCGCGGTTGTCATATTGGGCGCAAGCACAGGGCGGGAATTTTTACCTGACCTCGATGAAGGTGCGCTGTGGCTACAGGTACAACTTCCAAGCGGGATATCACTCGATAAATCCAGCGAAATGGCAACTGACCTTCGCCGTATGTTACTCAAGCAACCTGAAGTCTCTTATGTCGTCACTCAGCTTGGACGTAGTGACGACGGCACCGATCCATGGACGCCTTCACACATTGAAGCGCCTGTTGGACTCAAACCCTACGATCAATGGCCTGCTGGTGAAAATAAAGCTCAATTTATTGCACGAATCAACGATGAATTCAAAAAAATGCCCGGCTATGACATTGGTATTAGCCAGCCTATTATTGATGGTGTGAATGATGCTGTGGGTGGCGCGCACAGTCCGCTGGTACTGCGCGTGTATGGCCCTGATCTGAAGGAAAGTCGACGTATTGGCAATCAAATTGTTAATATTTTAGGCTCAATTCGAGGAACTGCTTCGGCATCATTATTCCAAGAACCGCCAATTCCGCAACTCGTTATCAAAATTGATCGTGCAGCAGCGGCACGCTTTGGAATCAATGTCTCAGACATTGCCGCGCTCATTCAAACTGGCGTCGGTAGCGCTCCAATCATCCCTGTCTATGTCGATGACAAGATGTACAACGTGACGGTTAGCTTCCCGAAATCAGCAAAGAATAGTCCAGAAGCGCTCGGCAACTTATTGTTGAATAGTTCTACTGGTGCAAAAATTCCGCTGTCACAAGTGGCGAGTATTAAACTGCAGACAGGTGAAAGTACGATTTCTCATGAACATGGTGAACGTCAAATCACTGTTCGGATTGATAATCGGGGACGTGATCTGACGTCCTATCTCGTCGAAGCAAAAGCAAGAATCGGTAAGGAAGTGGAGTTAGATCCACAAAAATATCGCCTCGAATGGGCAGGACAATTTGAAAGTCAGGATCGTGCAGAGAAACGCCTTGTCTTTATTTTGGCTCTGGTCATTACCTTAATGGGTGTCTTACTGTTCTTCCAATTCGGTAAGATTCGTCAGGCCTTCTTGGTTCTAGGCATCGTTCCATTGGCAACTTTGGGCGGACTCATTGCACTTCATGTTACAGGTAACACTTTAAATGTCGCGAGTGCTGTGGGGTTTATTGCTCTATTTGGCGTATCGGTACAAAACGGCATTATCATGGTGGCAAACTTTAGACGAGTCCGAGGTCAAGGATTACCGCTTGATGAATCCGTCATTGCGGCGGCGACAGAACGTCTGCGTCCAGTGTTGATGACCGCAACAGTTGCCTCAATCGGCATGTTTCCAGCAGCGCTTGCAACGGGTGTGGGAACTGACGTTCAACGCAATTTAGCAACGGTTGTCGTCGGTGGATTGATTGTATCTACCCTACTCACGTTGTTTATT
>JASLFQ010000226.1 GCA_030150595.1 Aquirhabdus sp. | reverse complement strand
GCCCGATGGACTTACTGGTGATTGATCCCGTTAAACGTAAAGCGGTCATGCAATTTGATGAATGCTGGTATTGCATGCCCTGCGAGACAGACTGCCCGACAGATGCAGTACGGGTCAATATTCCCTACTTATTGAAATAGTTTTAACCAAATAAACAACATCTTCACTCAACGCTATGACTCAACAATCAGGCTAAAAAATACGAGGAACAGAATGAATATACGTCAACTCACTTTAGGAATAATTATCGCAGCAGGTATTGCCAGTACACATGCTGAAACCATTCGCGTCGCGATAGGGACGCAAGACACAACCATTAACTGTGCCACAGGTGGTCTATTGATTCGTGATTTGCATTTGCTGGAAAAATATCTGCCGCATGATGGCAAATACAAAGATGTGCAATATGACATTGAATGGAAAAACTTCACCTCAGGCGCACCACTGACCAATGAAATGGTCGCAGGCCGTTTGGATATTGGCGCAATGGCTGATTTTCCTGGCTCTCTCAACGGCGCCGCATTTCAGAAAGCAGGGAAGAAAAATATATTCCTAAGCGTCCTATCAGGCAGCACGATTGGTAGTGGTAATGGCATCGTGCTACCAAAAAATTCAACGGTGCAATCGATCCGTGATTTAAAAGGCAAAACCATTTCCGTGCCATTTGCATCGACAGCGCATGGCATGTTACTGCGTGCGATTAAAGCGCAGGGCTGGGATCCTGATCGCGATGTGCAAATCATCACCCAAGCGCCTGAAGTGGCTGGCTCGGCGCTGCAAAGTGGCAAAGTTGATGCGCATGCGGACTTCGTGCCGTTTGCCGATTTGTTCCCTTATCGTGGCTTTGCTCGCAAAATTTATGATGGTTCGCAAGCCAATGCACCGACCTTTCATGGCAGTTTAGTCGCCGATGATTATGCGAAAAAATATCCTGAAATCGTCGTCGCTTACTTACGCGCCGCTATCGAAGCCAACCGCTTAATCAGTGAAGACCCTGAAAAATACAGCGAAATAATCGCCAAAGAGACGGGGATTGAACCTGAAGTCGTTTATCTATTTCACGGCCCGCTTGGCCTGCAAACGCGCGACTTCACGTGGAAACCTGAATATCGTCAAGCGCTTAAAACCTCGATTGAAACATTGAAATTATTGAAAAAAACGGATGCTGATCTGGATGTAAACACATTCATAGATGATCACTATCTCCGTGAAGCGTTCAAAGTATCAGGGCTCGATTACGATGCTGCGCTGAAGAACTACAACAAATTACCGTTGAAAGCGAAAGACGCAACGACTGGCAAAACCATTACAGACTTTAAACGCGTCACTCAAATCTGGGTCGATGGTGAACCGAAAGTACGTAGCTATGCCTCACCAGAATCAGCCTTTATTGATCTGAAAAAACTGAACCAAGCTGGCAAAAAAATTCGCGTGGTGTATGCCCAAGATCGTAACAGCGGCATCAAATTATTTGCTGATGAAGCATGGTTCGCTGCCGATGCAAAAGGTCAACTCAATGCGTTCTTACTCAAAGGACAGGCTGAAGATTGGGTGAAAACACACGGCGGTAGCGTGTTGGATTTCAATGCTGCCAAAAGTAAATAAGACCTAACCCACGAATTTCACCCTAGAAATGATGCCGCTGCTCTTCAAATGGTCGCGTGCATCATTTCAAAACACAATTTTATAGATTCATTAACAAACAGTTTAGGATCAAGGTCATGAGCGTTGCCATTGGTACCACTAGCATCAGGCGCTTCAACATAAAGCAAATCCAGTTTAGCAGCATCTTGCTACGCACTGCTTCGGTCTTGTATTGTTTGTTGTTTTGGTTTCTTGCTGTCAAATACCATCTAAATCTGGGATTCATCACCTTTGCTAACGTGCCATCACCCCATGATGTCATCAGTGCCGCATGGGACTTACTCCATTCACCAAAATTATGGTCGCATGTCAGCAGCAGTGTTTATCGTGTATTAGCAGGGTTTACCGTCGCTGGATTATTGGGTGTCGGGCTAGGTCTGATCATTGGTCGATCAAAATTTGCAGCAAATACATTATTGCCACCTCTAGAAATTTTACGTCCAATTCCTGCAGTCGCTTGGATTCCATTGGCAATCTTGATGTTTCCATCGGGTGAATTTTCGATGATTTTCATCACCTTTACGGGGGCAATTTTTCCAATCCTCCTCAATACCATTCATGGCGTCGAAGGTGTGGATGCACGGCTTATCGCTTCAGCCCGCAGCCTTGGCGGGACTCGTTTTGCGATTTTTAGAGAAGTGATTTTTCCAGCCGCCGCGCCAAACATTATTACAGGATTATCCATTGGCATGGGCACATGCTGGTTTTGTCTGGTGACCGCTGAAATGATTTCTGGTCAATTTGGCATCGGTTATTACACATGGGAATCCTACACCCTGCAAAACTACCCAAATATCGTCGTCGGCATGCTCATGATCGGCATCCTCGGTATGGGCAGCAGTGTACTGATTAAAAAAATAGGCCACTGGCTCACGCCTTGGTATCAACCCAATAAAAAACAGGCATAAGGAGTAAATCATGACTCAAACTGCAAATGGCCGCATTGAAATCGACAAGCTTCATATTCATTTGGGGCAGGGTAATGATCGTTTTGAAGCGCTACAAGACGTGGCGTTTAACATCGAACCTGGTGAATTTGTCTGCATCCTCGGCCCATCTGGTTGTGGTAAATCCACGTTATTGGGCGCTTTAGCAGGTCATTTACAACCCAGTCATGGACGAATCAAAGTCGATGGCAAATCGGTCAGCACACCACATCCAGATCGTGGATTAGTCTTTCAACAGCACACGCTTTTTCCTTGGAAAAGAGTGCTGGAAAACGTCGCCTTTGGCTTAAAAATGAAAGGCATTCCCCGAGAACAACGTCTTGAAGAAGCGCGTAAATTATTGGATTTAGTGGGACTGTCTGGTTTTGAAAATCATTATCCATCGCAACTGTCTGGCGGTATGCAACAGCGCGTCGAAATCGCCCGCGTACTCATCAATCATCCGCATGTTTTACTGATGGATGAGCCCTTTGGTGCACTCGATGCGCAAACCCGTTCAATGATGCAAGAACTGCTGCTCGACGTTTGGGCACGGATTCGGACGACGGTTGTATTTATCACCCATGACATTGATGAAGCGTTATTTCTCGCCGATCGTATTTTGGTGATGAGCCCGCGTCCCGGTCGCATTATTGATGAATTGAAGCTCGATTTTGCCAGACCACGCCGCACAGAGCTGGTGACTTCTCCCCATTTTATGCAACTCAAACGTCATTGTTTAGATTTACTTCGTCATCAGCATGGCACTGGACTTCCGATTGAATTGGAACGCCTCTCACCGCTTAGCCAAGACAACCTGAGCACGCCACGTTTGGCTGTTTAAACATTTTAATCATTGAAAATATTGAAAGCACTGAAGGTTTTTAAAGGATAGGAAATAACCCATGAGCCAAAACCAAGACCATTGGATTGATGATGAGCTTGCTGAAATTCGCACGCGACTGACTAGTGATGATGCCATCATTCGTCGTATCGCACTGCTTGATCTCGCCGATCTAGATGATAGCAATACCATTCCGTGGTTTGTACAGACGCTGCGTGAAGATCCTGCTGAAAATGTTCGCCAAGAAGCCGCGCGTTTACTTGCAGCATGGGAAAGTGATAGCGTTGTTGAGGCACTCTGCCAAGCATTGGTCGATGCGAATGAACATGTTCGTGAAACTGCCGCACAAAGTCTCGGTGAGTTCAAAGACCAACGTTCTGGACATCTTATTTTGCCGTGGACGCTGCATGCAGATGCATTTGTCCGTATCGCATCATTACGCGCACTTCGCGAATTACGATTACCAAATAGTTTCAAGAGTGCATTACTCAACCTAGATCATGCAAATCCAACCGTGCGCCGTGAGGCCGTTGGCGTACTTGGCTGGTTAAAACAAGCTGAAGCTTTGCCGCGTTTAGCTAAAATTGCCAATCAAGATGACAGCGCGGAAGTCCGCCGTATCGCCACAGGCGCATTAGGTTTTGCGATTAATGAGAACGTGCTTCCATCTTTGTTGAATTCATTGAAGGACGACATCTGGCAAGTACGCGAAGAAGCGGCAAATACATTAGGGAAGTTGCGCCTTAAAGATGCGACTGCCTCGCTCATTACCGCTTTAAATGATGATTATTGGCAAGTACGGATTCACGCAGCACGTAGCCTTGGGAAGTTAAAAGCGGAAGCTGCTACTGACGCCTTGTTAGAAACCATTCAGCACTCAATCAGCAATCTACGAAAAGAAGCTGCACTGGCGCTGGGTGAAATCGGTAATAGCAAAGCACGCCTAGGATTGGAAAAAGCATTATCAGATAGCGATCCTGAAGTGCGTAAAGCCGTACGCATTGCGCTTGCGCAACTAAATGAGTTGCAAGGAGTCACACACTGATGAGACCGTCATCGATTATCAATGATACAACCACACGTACACTCACGTTGACATGGGGAAATGGACTAGTTCAAAACTTAAATCACGACACATTACGCGCAGCGTGCAAGTGTGCATTTTGCCGCGCAAAACAACTCAAAGATGAGGCTGTTCTAGACAATAAATCGCAGCTCATTACCGAGATTCATGCCCACGGTTTTGGCTTACAACTGGTATTCAATGATGGTCATGATCGCGGGATGTATCCATGGCAATATTTGCAGACCTTAAACTGATTCAAATCCTGTCTGACAATACAAAGTACTGATGCTGGAAATTTAAAAGTGTATCGTCTATTGTATCGATACATTTTCAAAAATACACTGCGATACACTCATGAATACACCGACCAATTTAACCATTTCTGCAGCCGCAAAGCTCTATGGCAAGAGTAGAGCAACGTTATATAAAGCCATTGATAGCGGTACTTTATCGCAGAATAATGATGGAAAAGTTAATCTCAGCGAGCTTATTCGCGTGTATGGTGAAGTTGGTAACAAGACAGTTGTGACACATGAAAAACGTATCGAAGACGTATCCTCAATACAACACGATACACTTGTGAATACACTTTTAAAAGAACGTTTAGACCGTATTGAATCGTTAGAAAGACAACTTGCGATCAAAGATGAGCAACTCGCTCAACTTCATGGCACGATCAAATTATTAGAATATAAATCAGAAAATCCTGTGCCAAAATCATTGTTCGATCGATTACGAATGATGATTGGATAAATGGATTTACTATCTTAATCCTTAATCATTCAAACTATTAAAATCATCCAATTCTGTAAAACCTCTACGAAGTTTAAAATTAGCCATCAACGTTCTATGTTGATGGCATTGTATTCGTAAAAAACTAAAATCATCGAAAGATCAATTCGCATTAAATTGTGTTCTAAATCCACAATATCCGCTTAAAGATGCACATTTTGCATGGTTTCTTCATATTCAATTGTAAACGCAACATCTCGTTTCACGACATACACGGCTCTCATATACACAGACATGACATCTCGCGTTATTGTGATTTCACAGTAGCTCACTTGCTACCATACTCATAAATCACTGGAGAAAGACCATGTTAAAACTATCTACTAAAGCAATCCTTGCAACCGTATTAACAGGACTAATCGTCACTACCACAACCAGCGCAATGGCAGAAACACAGTGGCAACATAACCATCCACGTCGTGTTGAAGTGAATCATCGTCTGGATCACCAAAACCATCGCATTCATAACGAAGTGCGTCGTGGCGAAATCAACAGACAACAAGCGCATCAACTACACAGAGACGACCATCAAATCCGTCATGAAGAACGCGATATGGCACACCAAAATGGTGGACATATCACCAAGCAAGAAAAGAGAACTTTGAACCAGCAAGAGAATGCTGTAAGCCACAAAATCGGTCAATAATGGAATAAAAAACGCTACCGTAGACTCTCATCTAGGGTAGCGTTTGATTTTTAAAAATGACTCAAATTGAAGCCAAGGGAATATCTAAATCAATTGAGCATAAAATGAATTTGCAGCTCACCGACGATGAAACCAAGCGCCGCACCGACCGCAATCAATGACCATTCATCTTCTTTAAAAGCAGGGCGCAACATTCCTTCAAACTCTTCAGGCGACAGTTGCTGCATCCGTTCAACCAGCGTATTGCGAATATCCATCGCATCTTCAGCATAAGATTCAATATGCTTCATCGTATTAGGTAATTGCGCCAAGATACGCTCTGCCACTTTTTCTTTCAAACGAAGATATTTTTGACCGCCAATCGCATAAACCACCAGAGGCTTCACCATGCCCGATTGCGCATCAATCTCTTCTTTGACATGACGATTAACCAACGCAATGACTCGATCGGAATGAGTGCCAGAGAAAAGCTCTTCCATCATATTACCAGAGGTGAGGATTTGCTTGGATATCAACGCTGCATAATCACCCGCAACTTCTTTTTGCCGTTTAATAAACAAACCTTGGAACGTACATCCCATGAATTGTTTAGGATATAGCGGTCTAAACATCATTTGTAGGGCGACCCAATCGCTAAAGAATCCGACGAAACCACCGAACGCGGGTAACATCCAAGGAAATTTTCCAAATGTGACAACCCAAGAAACCATCTGGATCACACCAATACCAAATCCAAAAACGAAACCAGCA
>JASLFQ010000214.1 GCA_030150595.1 Aquirhabdus sp. | reverse complement strand
AATAAAGCCCAGAACCTCAGCCAACGTCGTATTCCACGTCAGTTACGCCACTTTAATGTGCCAAGTGAAGTCAACATTAAATTGGACATTGTGCATCAATACAACGTCGTGGAAGTGATTGCGCTGGATCGTCCAGGACTGCTGGCGCAAATCGGTGCGTTATTTGCCAAACAGAATATCGACATTAAAACTGCCCGTATTGCGACTTTGGGCGAACGCGCGGAAGACGTGTTCTTTATTACCGACACCAAAGGCAAACCGCTCGACAATGAAGCGGCAAGCGAACTTGGCTTACTCCTCTTGCAAGAATTAGATGCACAAAATCCAAACTAATACTTTTGGATTCATTGAAATATACTTACTTATATAGATTAGCGACATACGACTATGAATGAACATTTAGCCAGCTTACATCCCTATCCTTTTGAGAAATTGGCGCGCTTATTTAGCGACATTACTCCGCCAAAGGATCTTGCGAATATCGCTCTGTCGATCGGTGAGCCACGTCACAAGTCACCTGAATTCGTCAAACAAGCACTGGTGGATAATCTTCAGCATTTATCAAGCTATCCAACGACCAAAGGCTTGCCATCACTTAGACAGGCAATAACAGACTGGTTAATCAAACGTTATCAGTTGCAACAGTTCAATCCAGAAACCCAAGTTTTACCTGTAAATGGAACGCGCGAAGCGATTTTTTCCTTTGTACAAGCCGTGGTCAAACCTGCAGCAAAAGGTAAGACGCAACCGCTTGTCATCATGCCAAATCCGTTTTATCAGATTTATGAAGGCGCGGCATTCCTAGCAGGTGCAACACCCTACTTTGTAAATTGCACAGCGGAAAATAACTATTTAGGTGATTGGGATGCAATTCCTGAATCTGTTTGGGCTCATACACAGTTAGTTTTTATCTGTTCACCAGGCAATCCAACTGGTGCAGTGATGCCCGCGGAGAAGCTGAAAAAGTTAATAGAATTGTCAGATCAGCATGGATTTGTTATCGCTTCAGACGAATGTTATTCCGAACTGTATTTCGACGTTGCACCAGTCGGATTGCTCGAAGTTTGTGCATCAATGGGACGACATGATTACCGTAATTGCGTGGTCTTTCACTCATTGTCTAAACGCTCAAATTTGCCTGGATTACGCTCTGGATTCATTGCGGGTGATGCCAAATTACTTGCGCCGTATTTGCTCTATCGCACGTATCACGGTTCGGCAATGCCCGTACAGCATCAACTCGCCTCGACTGCAGCTTGGGCTGATGAAGCGCATGTTGAGCAAAACCGTGTGTTGTACCGTCAGAAATTTGATTTATTTGTGAATGAGTTGGGAAATAAATTCGCATTCAAAAAACCTGATGCAGGCTTTTATTTTTGGCTACCTGTTGATGACGACGAGGCGTTTGCACAGCGTTTGTATGCGGAGCAGAACATTACGGTGCTACCGGGACGTTATTTATCACGTGAAGCGAATGGCGTTAATCCTGGCATCAACCATGTACGCATGGCATTGGTTGCTGAGCTTGATCAATGTGAAGAGGCAGTAAAACGATTAAAACAGTTGTAATCGTTAACTGTATCCCATATGCAAAGTTAAGACATTTTTTTAACTTTGCATGACGACTACTTTGCACAATTAGTTATTTAGTCATCGGGAAACTGCCATTGTGGATTCCACGCAATTTCCCAGACATGCTGATCTGGATCTTGAAAATAACCCGCATAACCACCCCAAAAGGTATCTTGAGCAGGTTTAACAATCACTGCGCCAGCTTTGCTCGCCTGCGCCATCACGGCATCCACTTCTGCTTTAGACGCAACATTGTGACCTAGACTCATTTCAATTGCGCTTGGTTTACTTAGCGGAAGACCAGAGTCATTGGATAAACTTTTCCGTGGCCAAAGCGCAAGTTTCAAACCAACTTGTAAGTCAAAAAACGCAACAGCGCCATTCTCAAATTCTTGACCAACAATACCGTCACTCGACAAACCAAGTCCCTCGTGATAGAACTTAAAAGAGCGCTCTAAATCATCGACCCCAAGGGTAATCAACGTAATTCTAGGTTTCATATAGAGATCCTTATCGAACTAAGTTTCAATAATTTTCTGCAACGAATTAAATGGATTTTTTCACTGCAAATGCATCCATTACTCGCGTTGAATAGACCAAAGTTGCCCCTGCATTTACTGCAATCGCTACACCCAATGCTTCAGCAATTTCTTCGCGTGTCGCACCATGTTTCGCTGCTGCATCGGTATGTACAGTGATACAGCCATCACATTGGCGAGTCACTGCCACAGCAAGCGCAATAAGCTCTCGCGTTTTGGAATCCAGCTTACCCGTCTTGTTACCCGCCTCACTCAACTCACGATAACCACGCACCGTCTCAGGACTCAGCGTACTAATATCGCCAATGCCAGCCATGAGTTGTTGTTGATAGAGATTCCAATCGAGCATCATATTTTTATTCCTTCCGTGGCGATTAAAAGAGCGATCTAACCAAAGTATACGCCAGAAATGACGCATCATTTATTCAATCATATGAAAGAAATTTTGATTTGAATACTGCTATTTTGAAGCGAATGACATTAAAAAAACCGACAGATTGATTTCTTCTCTACAAACGATCTGGTGGCGCTCCTGTATCACATTTTATACATTGCAATGTCATGCCGATCTTCGCACTCCGACCTTCTGGCGTCATGACCCAATCGCGACTCATCCACGGAGGATTATGCCGCACATGTTGGAAGTGACCGCATTCTAATTCTGCAACCCAATGATTTTCTAAATCTTGATGATAACCATCGATACGACTTTCCGTATTAACCTCCGTGTTTCATAACAAGCGTCAGCACGATAAAAGGAATCAGGTTCAATAACATAATGCCGACTTTATAGAGAGTCATACCAGAGTAATGAATCATGTCAAAATGCTCATCCGACATGCGAAACCAGCGCCCATGTAATTGACGCATCCATTCATGAGCACATACAAATACCAGAAACCAAACAAATAGCACCACGTAATTGATGATCGTAGACCAGAGCAAAAAATCTCGAAAGAGTTCAATGTTCATCAGTTCATCTCCTGAAGCCAAAAAAGGCAACTGACTATGACTGTACGCTCAAAATGCGGATTAATTTGTCAAATGATGTAGAGGAAACGTTGATCGAGTTGAGTTACGTTATCTTTCTCAAGTGGTCAGTCACGATGTTCGGCATGATGCCAAATGCGTAAAATCGCAATGGTTTCGTGATATGCCGCGTAGCGCACAATGTACCGTCCGAATACCATATCACGGATAATATTTGGATCGGGTGCAAGTGCGACTGGCTTCCCCATTTGCGGGAAAATGATTAACTTCTCAATGCGTTCAACTAACTCGAATGCAATGCGACTGGCAGCTTCAGGATTATTTTGTTCAATGAATACTTTCAATCGCATTAAGTCACTTAGTGCTGGTTCAGAATAAACCAACTTCATGAATCAGCCTTGGGCACAGGCAACTCACTGTCAGTTCCCCAACTTTTTAACCAAGTATGGACATCAGAACCTGATACAACACGACCCTGACCGACCGCATCAAGTGCTTGCAATGTTTCTTGCCAACGTTGCTGCTCAACATCTTGCTTTTGAATAAACTCTTCAAGTGCCTGATTAATCAACCAGCTTTTACTACGATTTAATTTAGCCGCGATTGCTTCAAGACTTTGCTCAATTTTCGGTTGCAGGCGAACACTCGTGACGCTCATGACATACTCCAAAAAATATGTATACAGTGTAATACAACATACTACATTTGCAAATGGTGATGAAGATTGTCGATCAGCAATTTTGAACAGTTAATCAACTAAACAATTGTTCCTAACCAAGCAAGCAATTGCGAAGCTTGCATTGCACCAGCTTGACGTGCAACTTCCTTGCCATTTTTAAAGACCGCGATCGTCGGAATACTGCGAATATTAAACTGTGCACTAATCTGCTTAGCCTGTTCAGTATCAACTTTGACAAAACGATATTGAGGTGCTTTTTGTGCTGCTTGGCTAAATTGCGGCGCCATCATTTTGCAAGGCCCACACCACTCTGCCCAGAAATCAACGACAATTGGTAACTCTGTATTTTGCACATACTGAAAGAAGTTCTGATCCGTGAGCTCAATCGGATGCGTGGGTAAAAGTGCTTGCTGACACTTACCGCAAGTTGGATTGTCCTTTACACGCTCTTCAGGTACACGGTTTTTAGTCATGCAGTTTGGGCAGACGATTAGCATTAGCAGAGACTCCTATCAATAAAATCATATTTAAATATTGCGCTGAGATGGCTC
>JASLFQ010000173.1 GCA_030150595.1 Aquirhabdus sp. | reverse complement strand
CGGCTTACGGTTATTTACCACCAGACCTTGCCGAAGATTTAACGAGCTGGCATGCGGATTTTATTATTCAACAACCTTTAGAGTTGAAAACTTTACTTAAAAATTGATTTGGTACGCGGATAGTTTTTTAGAAGATATAGTTTGCTGTGGCATAAGTATTGGTGTTTTTAATATTTGATTAACCCTATGAAACCGATTAAAAGGAATATCTTATGTATCTCCCTATCGATTTATTAACCTATCAAGCTGCACCAGATTTGCTTAAAAACCGTGTGATCTTAGTGACTGGTGCAGGTGATGGCATTGGTCGTGCAGCGGCATTGGCTTATGCGAAGCATGGTGCAACGGTCTTATTACTTGGGCGCACGTTGGGCAAGTTAGAGGCGGTTTATGATGAGATTGTGCGGCAGGGTAGTCCAGAGCCTGCACTTTTGCCCCTGAATTTATCACATGCCAAGTTGGATGATTATTTGTCGATATTGCGTACGATTGAGAAGAAAGAGGGGCGGTTAGATGGCATTTTGCATAATGCTGCGCTGCTTGGTCCAATCATGCCACTGGAATCGTATGATCCAGAAACCTGGGATGATGTCATGAATGTGAACCTTCGTGCGCCGTTTCAACTGACTCAAGCGCTATTGCCAATATTGAGTAAATCGGATGATGCGTCGGTCGTTTTTACGACCAGCAGTGTGGGGCGAAGTGTTCGTCCACTGTGGGGTGCATATGCGATTTCCAAGCAAGGTGTTGAAGGCTTAAGTTGTATTTTTGCAGATGAGTTGTCGGATACTACCAATATTCGTTTTAATTGTTTGAATCCAGGTGCGACGCGAACACAAATGCGTGCGTCAGCATTTCCTAATGAAAATCCAATGACTTTACCCGCGCCAGAAAACATTATGCCTGCGTATCTTTATCTCATGGGCGGTGATAGTAAAGGTGTCACTGGACAGTCGTTAGATGTGCCACGCGTTGAGTGGTCGTAAGTTTGTTTTTGTTATGTGCGACAAAAGTTTAGTTTGGAATAGATGATGAAGCGACCGCGTTTTTTGCCTGATAATTTCACTTTGATGCTGATTACCTGTGTGGTGTTAGCAAGCTTTTTGCCGTGTCAGGGAGTGGTTGCAGTTGGATTTAATCAACTCACGAATGTGGCGATTAGTCTCTTATTCTTTCTGCATGGCGCGAAGCTGTCACGTGAAGCTGCGTTAGCAGGTTTAACGCATTGGCGTTTGCACTTGACCGTTTTGGCTGCGACATTTGTTTTGTTTCCTATCTTGGGTGTTGTATTACGACCCGTGCTAGAACCTTTAGTGACACCTGCGTTGTACATCGGGATTCTTTATATTTGTGTTTTGCCATCGACAGTACAGTCGTCGATTGCATTTACCTCAGTGGCGCATGGCAATGTCCCTGCCGCGGTCTGTAGTGCATCTGCATCGAGCTTGATTGGGATTTTTATTACGCCGCTTATGGTGGATTTGTTAATCATGCCGCATTCAGGTGGAGGCGGATTTGATTCAAGTTCTGCGGTGATGCAGATTATTGTACTGCTGCTTGTGCCTTTTATTGCGGGTCAAATTGCGCGTCGCTGGATTTATGGATGGATTCAACGTCACCCAATCTCTGTGAAGATTGTCGACCAAGGTTCAATTTTACTCGTGGTTTATACGGCGTTTAGTGAAGCGGTTAATGAAGGTTTGTGGCATCAATTGCCGTTGCCAGCGTTGGTCGGTGTCGCAATCGTCTCTGCGATTCTGCTGGCGATCATGATGTTCATTACGACATTTGGTAGTCGTTTAATTGGTTTCAATAAAGAAGACGAAATTACGATTGTGTTTTGTGGTTCTAAAAAGAGTTTAGCCAGTGGTATTCCGATGGCGAAAGTTTTATTCGTCGGTCATCCGATTGGGATGTTGGTATTGCCTCTGATGCTATTTCATCAGTTGCAACTGATGGTTTGTGCGGTGCTGGCGCAAAGGTATGCGAATCGGTTAAAGCATGAGGTTTCCAGTTCTGTCATTGATTGAGTTTGAAGTTGGGACTACAATGTGACTACAAATTGGATTTACAATCCAAAGGAGATCGTCATGGCAATTGCTGATACTTATGTGCGTGCGCGTATCGATACGCACACCAAAGCACTGGCAACAGATGCGTTAGCGGCAATGGGTTTATCTGTTTCAGATGCGATACGTCTATTGATGATTCGTATTGCCGAAGAGCAACGTCTGCCTTTTAACGTGAAAGTTCCGAACGCGACAACGCGCAAAGCCATCGCTGAACTTGAAGCAGGTCAGGGTAAGCGTTTTGATTCGATTGATAGTCTGATGGATGATCTTCGTGCGGATCATTGAGCGAGCTTCTGCCTTTAAAAGAGATTTTAAAAAACACGGCGACATCAGTACATCTTTGATCGATGTACTTTACAAGCTCATCCATGATGAGACTTTACCTGAAAAATATCGCGATCACGCGTTGACAGGCGATTGACACGGTTATCGTGAATGTCATATCAAACCTGACTTACTATTGATTTATAAGAAATCTGAAGACGATGTTTTATGTCTAGCTCGGCTTGGTTCTCATAGTGAGCTGTTTGGATAGATCGGATTAATGCCAATCCTGCTGGATGAATTTCATCCTCCACCATGTCACAATCCGTCTTTCGGCTGTCTAGACTTTCCTTTTTTCCTAGACCATAAAAAAATGCGTTTATTCTTTGCTCTTTGGCCCGATGCGGCGACTCAAATGGAATGGGCTTACGCCACGAGTTCAATGTTGACTGCTCTCGGTGGTAAACCCCAACCTGCTTCTAATTTGCATCTGACACTCCATTTCTTGGGCGAAGTTGCTGCTGATCGCGTGGGTGTGTTGAGTCAGCTTGGCGCTGACGTGGCGCGTGAGCCGATTGAGCTGCATTTCAACAAGATTGAATGTTGGGGTAAGGCAGATTTGGCGTGTTTACGTGCGAATGAGGAATCTGCTGCGCTGACGCGTTTGGTGGGTAATTTAAGCACTGGCCTGCAAATGGCAGGTTTCCCAGTCGAAAAACAGCGATTTAAAGCACATGTCACTCTAGCGCGTAAACTCAAGCATCATGAGGCAGCATTGCCAATCTGGCCTGCATTAGATTGGCAAGCGGGAACGCTGGCGTTGGTGCGTTCGCGGTTGAGTCCTGACGGGGCTGAATATGCGCCGATTGCCGAGTGGGATTTGGCAAATTCAATATCACGCTGATTATTTTCTATCAGTGCGACATGGTCAGAGTAGGGTGCGTATTGCGCACCAAATACATGGCGGAATCAGAATTTGTGCACGGTGTGCACCCTATGGACTGAATATGCGCCGATTGCCGAGTGGGATTTGGTTCGTTCGACTTCATGATTAGCGCACGATTATTCATCTGAGTTCTTTTGTGCTTCTCCTAGTGTCATCCATGAAAGCAGACTGGGTAAATTTTGTGCAATGAACTGTTCACAGCGAACAAGCTTTAACCCAGTCTGTTCAACGAGAAATTTCATATCTCGATTCAGATGGTAGCCATCACCGATGGTTTTTTGGAGAGGTGTC
>JASLFQ010000147.1 GCA_030150595.1 Aquirhabdus sp. | reverse complement strand
GGCGCAGCAACAATATTCACTACATCTCCAGTCACTAATCCATCTGGTGGATTGGTAATGACGCGGTCTGTGGCTGCAAGTCCTGAACCGATGTCGATGACTTTACCTTCATCACGTGCAATTGTTACCGTCTTGAACACGACATGATTGTTCTGATCGACCGTCGCAACGCGTAAGCCATTTTTATCAAAGAGCAGTGCGCTGGCAGGAATTTGCAGTGATGCTGAGGCGCCGTGCTGTGCAATGCTGGCATTGACAAAACCACCTGGCAGCAACAATCCATCAGGATTATCAACAATAAATTGAATCAATGTTGTTCCTGTACTGGCATCGATTGCATGAGATAGTGCGCTGACTTTAGCCACAAACGATTGACCAACGAGAGAAGGTGTCGTCAATGTTGCTTCAGTACCTAATTTGATTGCCGTCGCTTCGTTCTGTGGAACATTCACCGAGACGCGTAATTTGCTAATACTCGAAACAATGAATAATGGCAATCCCGTCGCGCTGTTGGCACCGCTTGCACCATTGGCATTAATGAATGAACCAATGTCGGTATTTCTAGCAGTAATGACACCATCAAACGGCGCGGTGATGTATTTGAATTTCTGCAACGCTTGCAAATGATCAACATTCGCTTGCGCTGATTTTAGCAATGCCAGATCAGCAACGACAGCGCTACTTTTGGCTTCGAGGTCTTGTGCAGATGTTGCATCAGGTGGCAGTAATTTCCAGCGCGTATCTGTGTTTTTTGCAAGGATATACGCGGCTTGAGCATTCGCCATATCTGCTTTGGCTTGGGCAAGCTGTGCGTCAAGGTCTGGTGTGTCAATGTCGGCAATGACTTGACCTGCTTTGACATGATCACCGATATCGGCTTTCCAGTCTTTCAGATAACCACTGGCACGCGCATAAATCTGGGCTTGGTTATAGGACAATAGTTGACCTGGTAAATCCAATGTTGCTTTTCCATTGGCACTCACTGGTAACGCAACATTGACACTGGGAATGGTTTGTTTCTCTGTCCAGTCTTTGAGTGCTGTATTGCTCGAGGCACGAGAAATTAGCCCGATTACGACGATAATCAGCAGAATAATCGCAACAATGATGCCCGCTAAACTCAATTTACGTGGGGAAATCGTGCGTATCGGTTGTTCAAATTGAGATGGTTCAGACATGGGATTCTCCAGTCGGTAAAATAGGGGCGTGATCGTCAGTTTTCGGCTGGTCGTTTTTGCCGTCTTTTCCATTGCCATTTTTAGAATAGCCACGATGAACGATGCTAAACACGACAGGCACAAAGATCAGTGTTGCGATCGTGGCGAAAAGTAGCCCTCCAATCACAGCACGACCGAGCGGTGCGTTTTGTTCACCGCCTTCGCCAAGACCTAGAGCCATCGGTGCCATACCAATCATCATCGCGAGTGCGGTCATCAATACAGGGCGGAAGCGGACAAAACCTGCCTCCAACGCTGCTTTGACAGGATCGCCGAGTACAGCGAGTCGCTCGCGGGCAAAACTGATGACCAAGACGCTGTTTGCTGTCGCGACACCCATACACATAATCGCGCCCGTGAGTGCTGGAACAGAGAGCGTAGTGTGCGTGGTAAACAGCATCCAGACGATCCCCGCCAATGCGGCAGGCAAAGCCGTCACAATCACAAATGGATCACTCCATGATTGGAAGTTGACGACGATCAGTAAGTAGATCAATACAATCGCCCCGAGCAAACCAAACAACAGACCAGAAAAGGCTGTATTCATGGTTTGGACTTGACCGAGTAAATAGATGTTGGCACCTTTAGGTTGATCTTTTTTACTGTCATCAATCACTTTTTGGATGTCAGCAGCGACTGCGCCAAGATCACGACCTTGAGTGGTTGCGAAGATCTGCACTAAAGGCTGAATGTCGTATTGGGAAACAACCGCATTGCTGCTCGCCCGTTCAACATTGGCAACACTACTTAATACCTGCGGTATTGCTCCTGCAACTGCTGGACTACCCGTGAGTGGGAGGTTCTTAAGGTCAGTCAACGTATCCAGCTGATATTGTGGGGTTTGAACCACAATTGGATATTGCACGCCGTTTTGAGGGTTGAGCCAAAAGGTCGGCGCAACTTGTCCAGAACCCGCAAGATTGACGACGAGACTATTGGTCACATCTTTTTCTGAAAGTCCAACCAATTGCGCGCGCGTACGATCAACATCGATATTCAATGTGGGTTCACGCGGCGATTGCTGAATGCGAACATCCGCGATGCCTGGAATATGCTTCAGTTTGGTCAATAACTTATTGGCATAAGCAAAGTTTGCATCCAGTTTAGGCCCACGAATTTGCAGATTGATCGGCGCGGGTGCACCAAAGTTCAAAATCTGACTAATAATATCAGCTGGCACAAACGAGAATGTGACGCTTGGAAATAGCCGTGGTAATTCCTCCCGCAACTTTTGCACGTACGCGGCGGTTGGATGATGTTTTTCCGTCAGCGCGATTTGAATATCACCATCGGACGATCCAATAATCCCCGTATTGTTGTAGACCATATTGATCCCAGAGACAGGGAAGCCGATATTGTCAGTCATCGTATCCAGTTCTTTGGCTGGAATGATCTGACGAATCTTCGCTTGAATATCCGCAAACTGACTTGCACCTTGCTCTACGCGCGTGCCGATAGGGAGGCGTGCATGAATAAGAATTTGCCCAGAATCTACCGATGGGAAAAAGTTACGTCCAAGGAATGGCACCAATAAGAATGACGCCACGACAAAGATCATAAAACCCGTCACGAATAGACGATAGTGCGTGAGCGCCATCGCCAATAACCCATGATAAATTTCACGTAAACCTTCAAAACGTTCTTCAAAGCGACGTTGAAAACGAATCAATGGGTTTTTGTTGGGCGGTTGCACATCATGCCCATGTCCGTCAGTGAGCGGTGCGTGTGGCTTGAGCAGATATTTCGCCATGGTCGGAACTAACGTACGTGACAAAATGAACGACCAAATCATCGCAAACATCACTGCTTCAGCCATTGGCACAAACAGGAAGCGTGCTACGCCATTTAAGAAAAACATCGGCACGAACACGATACAGATACACAAGAGTGAGACGAATGCTGGCGTCACAATTTGCGCTGCACCATCCAAAATTGAAGTCTCGGTATCTTTACCTTGTTCTAAGTGCCAGTTGATATTCTCAATCGTCACCGTCGCATCATCGACCAAAATCCCCACTGCAAGCGCGAGCCCACCGAGTGTCATAATGTTCAGTGTTTCGCCAACAGCGGCAAGAGCAATCAGCGCACCGAGAATTGATAATGGAATCGACGTCGCAATAATCACGGTCGAGCGCCAGCTACCTAAGAACAAGAGAATCATTAAGCTTGTTAATATCGCTGCGGTTAGACCTTCAAACACGACACCACTAATTGCACCGCGTACGAAGACAGATTGGTCACCAATGAGCGATATTTTTAAGTTCTCAGGGACAATGGCTTTCAGTGCGAGCACTTGTTCTTTGACACCACTGATCACGGCTAATGTCGATGCTGAACCATTTTTCAACACAGACATCAGTACCGAGCGACTGCCTTCTACATGGACAATGTTGGTTTGTGGCGGATTACCGTCGCGAACATTGGCAACATCGCGCATATAAACCATTGCACCGTTGACGTTCTTAATCGGTAAATTGGCGAGGCCTTCGAGCGCTGATGGCGCATTATTCAACTGAAGTGCGTATTCCAAATCATCGATCTTTTGGGTGCCGATTGGCGTAATCAAGTTCTGTGCGGCTAATGCGTTGGCAACATCTTGCCCCGATAGACCACGAGCCTGCATGGCTTTTGTGTCTAAGTCGATCTGAACTTGGCGGGTTTTACCACCGTAAGGGTAGGGAATCGAAGCACCAGCCACAGTAACCAGTTTAGTACGAACTGTATTCAACCCCAAATCACCGAGGTTTTGTTCCGTGAGTCCTTTACCTGAAAGCGCAAGCTGAAGAATCGGGACCGTAGATGCGCTGTAGTTCAAAATCAGCGGCGGCGTCGTTCCTGCAGGCATTTGTCTGACGATGGTCTGTGAAATCGCAGTCACCTGAGCATTCGCGGTCTGAATGTTCACGTTTGGCTGGAAAAAGATTTTAACGATGCCCACGCCTGTGTATGAGTTGGCTTCGATATGTTCTATGTCATTGACCGTCGTGGTGAGTACCCGTTGATAAGGCAAGACAATCCGACCACTCATTTGATCGGGAGGCAGGCCTGTATAGTTCCAAACCACGGCAATAACCGGAATTTTAATATCTGGAAAAATATCTGTGGGTGTGCGAAGTGCGACCAATGGACCAATGATGAGCAACAAGATCGCCAATACCACAAAGGTATATGGACGATGCAAGGCAATACGTACAATTCCAAACATAAACAATGACTCCCAGCACAGCGCGGAAATGTAGAACAGATTAGAACAGTAATCGTGTGGTTCTCAGTTCCATCTGAGAAAAGCGTCATGTCCTTGCTAAAAACGAAGGTAATACGCGAATTTGAAAAATGATGACACCATTAAGAGGATGAGTTTCTCTCTTGAGCGGCGATATTTGCACGCACTTGCAGCATGTCAATCACCGCTGCAACCATCCGATTAAAAGGCTCAATGGAGTTGGCTGCTCTAGCCAAAACATAGCCACCCTGAATGGATGCCGCGATCATCTCTGCGGTATTTCGAGGATTCAGTGCGGCATCAAATTCGCCGCTATCCAGTCCAGATTGAATGATCTCGATCAATCTTAAACGGACAAAATTAAATAAATCATCTAGTGGCTGTCGTAGGTCAGCATTGGCAATCACATCGGGATCTTGCACCAAACGACCTGCTTGGCAACCACGGAGGACATCACGCTTTGAATGCAAATACGCTGAAATACGTTCAATGGCAGTGCCTTGACTTGAGAATCGAGATTCGGCGGTTTCTTGCATCTCTAACGCACTACGCGTAATCGCTGCCAGAGCAAGTTCAGGCTTGCCCTTGAAATGGTGATACATACTGCCTTGACCTACACCAGATCGTTCTTGGATCGCGCTTGGACTTGTGCCGATATAACCGCGCTCCCAAAGTAATTGTTGGGTACTGGTAATGAGGCGCTCACGCGAATCAGCGTCTTTTGGAATCACAGGCGAGTGATTTTCAGGGTTAGTTTTCATCGCAAAATATTAGCATACATACTAGTAGGTACAATATTAATTATTGATATATGAACAATTATTAATATATGTCTCTGATCTCATAATGCACTTGGGAGAAGCCTACTATTTGATCTAAATAGCAGACTTATTCTATTGAATATTTACACTTTAGATTTTGCGTCATGCATATTGGGCAGGAAGATCGCCAATAATCCGAGCAACGGCAAAAACGCACAAAGATGATAGACATAGCCAATGCCGTACAAATCCGCAAATTTACCAAGTACCGCTGCAC
>JASLFQ010000130.1 GCA_030150595.1 Aquirhabdus sp. | reverse complement strand
AATAAATCAGGTTTGATTTGATCAATCCACTTAGGTTTGTCACATCCCAATATAAAGCGAAATTGGACGGAATCTAATACCCAAAAATGGAAATCAGGTGCCGAATCGAAATCAGTAAGTTCAGGGTGCAATAAGTAAAATGATTCTTTCAATTGCTCAAAATTTGCGACATCTTCTGCGAGTGGACGCATGCGTCCCAGAACAGAGAGACGAGTTGCGGCTTGCCAATTTTCTTCCAAATCATCGTGTAGCAACATGGAAACGCGTGAATCAATCATGATGTTCCGCGTGTGAAGTGCTGTTTCGCCTAATAAAGCAATGACTTGTCCATCCAATGTCATGCTCACGGGAACGACAGATGTAAATGGAAATCCAGGGACGCTGGCCGATTGGCTTGCCATGACGGCTTGACGGCAGGACATGAGTGCACGAGTTGCAAGCGCATTAATCGGCATTCGGTGTTTTTCCATAGAGTATCTCCATAAAACATCTTTATAAAACACTGCATAAGTATTCTGGCAAAAACAATTTGATACGGCTACTCTTGTCGTATTCTATGCAAAAACAGCGGTTGTACATGATGAGTCAGCAAGTGGTCACGGAAAAACCTTCACAACAAGCAGGGTTTTGGAAGAGAGTATTGATTTGTGCTGTGATCGGGTTCTCGTCTGGCTTGCCTTTGTTTGTATTTCTGAATCTGATTCCTGCATGGGCGGATGCATATCATTTAGATATTAAGACTATCGGTTTGCTGACCTTGTTGCAATTGCCATACGTATTTAAACCAGTCTGGGCGCCGTTCTTGGATTTCTTTCAGTTTCGTCAGTTTGGGCGGCGGCGAACGTGGCTCATAGTTTTGCCGTTAATGCTGGTCATTGCGCTGGGCATGTTGGGAACGCTGCGGCCTGATAGTCAATTATCGTTGATTAGCATGGTTGGGATTGTGATTAGTTTTTTAAGCGCGTCGCTGGATATTGTGATTGATGCTTATCGTCGTGAAATTTTGCCAGATAACGAGCTGGGCTTGGGTAATACGATTCATGTGAATGCCTACAAATTGGCAGGACTTGTACCGGGTAGTTTGGCATTTATTTTGGCGGATCATTTGCCTTGGACGGTGGTGTTTTGGATTGTGGCGTTATTCATGCTGCCGTGTGTGATTTTGGCCGTGGTTGTTCGCGAGCCGGAGCTTCGTCAGATTCCTCCACGTACATTAACCGCTGCATTTATTGAGCCATTAAAAGAGTTTTTTAATCGTAAAGGTGTGAAAGCAGGGATTGCGCTGATTGCGTTTATTTTCTTTTATAAGCTCGGCGATTCGTTGGCGACGTCGCTCGCCACCAAGTTTTATCTCGATATGGGATATACCAAAACGCAAATTGGTGCGGTGGCAAAAGTTGCGGTGTTGTGGGGGGGAATCATTGGTGGATTTGTCGGTGGTTTTGCGATGTTGCGCTTGTCGATTCATCGCGCGTTATGGATTTTTGGTGTGGCGCAATTGTTGGTGATTCCTTTATTCGCTTGGTTATCGACACAAACAGGTCAAAGTTTGTGGGCGTTGGGCGGCGTTGTTGGTGCGGAAGCATTTGCAGTTGGACTAGGAACGGCGGCATTTGTGGCGTTTATTGCGATGAGTACCAATCCTGCATATACGGCGTTTCAGTTGGCGTTGTTAACATCTTTAGCATCGTTGCCGCGTACGGTTGTAAATGGTTATGCGGGTTATTTGGTTGATTTAATGGGTGGTTATACAGGATTCTTTTGGTTATGTGCGCTGCTTGCATTGCCAGGAATGTTCATGCTGCCGTGGGTTGCGCCGTGGAATGATGTGGAAAATAGTAAGGAAGATCTTAAATGAGAATGTTACATGTAATGCTTCGTGTGGGCGATTTGAAACGCTCAATTACGTTTTATACTGAAGTGCTGGGAATGACTTTACTTCGTCAGAATGATTATCCAGAAGGTCGATTTACGTTGGCCTTTCTTGGATACGGAACAGAAGATAAAAACACGGTTTTGGAGCTGACGCATAATTGGGATACAAGCCATTATGATTTAGGCGCGGGTTATGGTCATGTCGCGTTGGCTGTGCCGAATGCATATGCGGCGTGTGATGAGATTCGAGCAAGAGGTGGGCGCGTGGTGCGTGAAGCTGGCCCAATGAAACATGGCAATACGGTGATTGCGTTTGTAGAAGATCCAGATGGATATAAAATTGAGTTGATCGAGCGGGATTGATGTAATTTTTTTTGGTACAGCTTTGAACAGCTTAGATGTAAAAAAGGGTTTTATGACATTCATAAAACCCTTTTTTATTACATGTAAATTATTGAGCTGGATGCATTGGAGCGGCTGGTGCAGGGTTCATCGCTGCATCATGTTGCGCTTTTTCGGCAGCAAGTTTTTTAGCTTTTTGGTGTTTGGCAAGTTCGTGACCTGCGATACAGCCACCGACTGCACCAATGACAGCATGGTGATGTGCATAGTGACCAGCAACCGCACCAGCGGCGCCGCCACTCAGGCAACCAATTGCGTTCGCGCTTTGTCCAGCGAAGATTAATGTACTTGCAACGACTAAGCTCAAGAGACTTTTTTTCATAATTCTTTCCTTGAAAGATTGGTAGAGGTGGCTTGATTATGTGCCGCGTTATACATGAAGTCTATATGGTTATTATGGATTTTCGTTAAAGGCTGGTGAGAAGATATGGTTATCGTTTATCCGCCACTTTATACACCGCATTGCGTTCACGTTTACCAACGGCAATGACGATCACAATCAGTTCATTGTCCCGTACTTCGTAAACTAACCGATAACCCACACTATGAAGTTTAATTTTGTATCGATCCTTGTGTCCACTCAACTTTGCGGATTGTACGCGTGGATTATTTAATCGTTCTAATAGTTTTGCTTTGAATTGTTCTCTCGTGTGATTATCGAGCTTCTTCCATTCTTTTAACGCAATTTCTAAAAATCCAAGCTCATAGGTCATTCAAATTAACCTTGATCACAGGTTGATCTAAGCGCGTATCAGCGAGTGCGTTTAACTCTAGGTCATCGAGTTTCTCCATCAAAGCTTCATAAGCTTTTGCTGGGACACAATAAAATGCAGGCGCATTTCGATTCAGAATGGCAATAGGAAAGCCTTCTCCAGCGGCAACGGTTCCCATTGGATTTCTTTTCAGTTCGGAGACGCTGGCTGTCATTTCAGCTAATATTAAGTTGGACATGATTATTCCAAAGGTGTCTTTAATAGCACTAATAATAGCACTAATAATAGCACTATTCATGGTGCGTATCAAAGTTTGCTGGGTCGAAAAAAAGCCATTCCAAAGTCACCAAACTCTGGAAAGGCTCGTATTACTTTATAAAATTATTAAACCAACAACGCACTCACACGCTTTACATACGCCGCTGGATCTTCTGGCAATCCGCCTTCAGCAAGCAATGCTTGATCGAAGATGATATGGGCAAGATCATCGAAATGCTTAGAGCCTTCGAGTTTTTTGACCAGCGCATGTTCAGGATTGATTTCCAAGATTGGTTTGATTTCTGGCGCTTGTTGCCCCATTTGCTTGAGCATACGCGCAAGCTGACCCGACATATCACCATCCGCACCGACCAAACATGCAGGACTATCCACCAAACGAGTCGTAACACGGACTTCTTTAGCTTTGTCTTTCAATGCTGCACTAAGTTTTTCAAGTAAAGGCTTGAAGGTTTCAGCTGCTTGTTCTGCCGCTTTCTTCTCATCTTCATCTTGCAGTTTGCCAAGGTCAACCGCACCTTTAGCCACGCTTTGCAGTGATGTGCCGTCAAACTCTTGCAAGAAATTTAGCGCCCATTCATCAACACGGTCGGTCATGAGCAGGACTTCGATGCCTTTTTTCTTGAACAGTTCAAGTTGTGGGCTATTTTTCGCTGCGGCAAGCGTGTCAGCAGTGATGTAATAAATCGCATCTTGCTCTGGCTTCATGCGCGCTTTGTAGTCAGCAAAAGATACACTGACGGTATCACTGGTCGTTGAAGCGAAGCGGAGTAATTTAGCAATCTTGTCTTTATTGGCAAAATCTTCGCCTAAGCCTTCTTTGATCACTGCGCCGAATTCAGTGTAGAACTTAGCGTATTTTTCTTGATCAGCAGCTTCGGTGCTAGAAGACAGATTTTCTAACATGGTTAATACGCGACGTGTGTTGCCTTCACGAATTGCTTTGACATCACGGCTTTCTTGCAGCAATTCACGGCTGACGTTGAGCGGTAAGTCTGAGCTGTCGATCACGCCTTTGATAAAGCGCAAATACATCGGCATCAGGCTCTCAGCGTCATCCATGATGAATACGCGTTTAACATACAATTTGATACCAGCTTTGGCTTCACGGGTAAACAGATCATGCGACGCTTTTGCTGGTACATAGAGCAGTTGGGTGTATTCAGTGCTGCCTTCAACGCGGTTATGGCTCCAGCTGAGCGGTGCTTCTTGATCGCGGCTCAGTTGCTTGTAGAATTCGATGTATTGTTCTTCAGTAATGTCTTTTTTGCTGCGAGTCCAGAGAGCGCTGGCAGAGTTAATGGTTTCCCATTCGTCTGTTATGACCATTTGACCTGGTTCGCCTTCCGCTGCACCTTCTTGCCATTCTTCTTTTTGCATGAGAATAGGCAGGCTGATATGGTCAGAATATTTATTGATAATATTCTTGAGTTTCCAGCTATTCAGATAATCTAAAGAGTCATCACGCAGGTGCAAAATAATGCTGGTGCCGCGTGCTGTGCGCTCGATGGTTTCGACTTCAAAGTCACCTGTGCCACCGCTGATCCAGCGTACGCCTTCAGTCACAGGTGCGCCTGCACGACGTGATTCAACGGTAATTTTATCGGCAACAATAAAACCAGAATAAAAGCCTACACCGAATTGACCAATCAACTGTGCATCAGTTTTCTGATCTCCGCTGAGTTTGCTGACGAAGTCACGCGTGCCGCTCTTAGCAATGGTTCCTAAATTATCAATCGCTTCTTGTTGACTTAGGCCGATACCATTATCAGTAATAGTGATGGTTTTGGCTTCTTTATCGAAGGAAACGCGAACGGACAAGTTCGGCGCATCTTCATAGAGCGCAGCGTTGTTAATGCCTTCAAAGCGTAGTTTATCGCATGCGTCTGATGCGTTTGAGACCAATTCACGTAAGAAAATTTCTGGATGAGAATATAGCGAATGCGTGACCAAGTGGAGCAGTTGTGCCACTTCGGCTTGGAAGCTATAGCTTTTGCTATTTGATTTTTCGGTTGTTTTTTCAGTAGTAGTCATTGAACGACGACCTCTATAAGTTGGTGTTGACGTAAACGTCTTGTCGTTTGATTTTGATGAGATTGCATCATGCAAATCTTCATATCATCCATAGACAAGACAAAATTTGAGATGGTTATAGAATGGGGCTGGATATGTTGTTTTCAAGCATGAGAATGAGTGGTTTTTTTTTGCAAGTATCATCAGTTCGCTGAGCTTGTCGAAGTGCGGCGCTCTTAGCTGATGCCGATCATTTCGACAGGCTCAATGACCTATTTTTGTAGGGATAAAAAAATCTTCGCCTAGAAAAAATCTTGGCGAAGATCTTGGAAAAACAATCTTAGAGTAATGATTTACGGTTTAGTCAC
>JASLFQ010000109.1 GCA_030150595.1 Aquirhabdus sp. | reverse complement strand
GATTACAGGCTTGTTGCTTGGCGTATTGGTTTTTCGTGTGGTTCAAACGCGCTGGGAGATTGGTCGTTTAAATAAAGAACTGGAGCTTGTTCGTGCTCGTCATATACAAGCGGCAGCTGCCGCAGCGGCGGCTACAGCAACTGCAGCCGCATCACATGTAGCACCAGTGCAGAGTGATGTGACGAATGTTCCTCCAACCGCATAAGCCAGTTTTAAAGAGCCAGAAAGGTTAACTAAAAAGCCGAGTTGTTCTCGGCTTTTTTATTGCCTGAAAAAAGATTGTATCGCTTAGGTTAGCGAACTATTGAAGAGGGTTCAGGTATAATAGCGCGCCTGATATAAAGAGCTATACAGTCGGGTGCAAATAACTGAACCTAGAATTTTTATTGATGGGGAGTTGTCCGTGAGTTTAATTGTCGCACTAGATACCCATTCTGAAGACGCTGCATTGGCATTGGCAGATCAACTTGATCCACGGCAATGTCGCGTGAAAGTTGGCAAAGAGCTCTTTACCTATACAGGACCTGTGGTTGTTAAAGCATTACATGCGCGTGGTTTTGAAGTTTTTCTCGATCTCAAATTTCATGATATTCCAAATACAACGGCTCATGCTGTACAAGCTGCAGCGGACTTAGGTGTATGGATGGTGAATGTGCATGCCAGTGGTGGTCGTCAAATGATGCAGACTGCGGCAGAGCGTTTGAGACTCGGTGGTTATGCGACGCATCTGATCGGTGTGACTGTATTAACGTCAATGACCGCCGAAGATTTACGGGATACAGGTATTACGGTGACGCCAGCGGAGCAGGTGAAACGTTTAGCTAAACTTGCTTTTGATAGTGGGTTGGCAGGTGTTGTGTGTTCTGCACAAGAGGCAGCGATGTTGCGTGCAGAGTTGGGTTCTGATTTTCTTTTGGTTACCCCAGGTATTCGCCCAGCAGGTAGCAATTCCGATGATCAAAAAAGAATCGTGACGCCTGTCGATGCAATGAGTGCAGGTGCTAGTCACTTGGTGATTGGACGCCCAATTACACAGTCAGATTCTCCGAAACAGACTGTATTGGATATTTTGGAGAGTATCAAAGGGTTGTCTTAATTAACTTGTCATTTCAAAATCCACGTCAAAACGATGGATTCCTCGCTTCTTGCGAGGAGTCTATTTTAATGAGAAATCAACGCGATTCGGTTTTCCTTTATCTTTAATGCCATCGGCAGTCAGTTTTGGTGCAATTAAGAAAAGTCGTTCTGCTGGAATCTGATCCTTCGTTTCGAGATACTTACGCACGACTTCTGCGCGTTCAGTTGCTAACATACTTAAAGCATCTTGGGTCACTGGTGTATTGGTCATAATTAGCTTTTCCATGTCTGCAACAGGCAGGGATTTCGTGAGGCCGATTATGTTTTTCGGTTTGTTAAATTTCGCCGAGCTATATACTTTACTCATATATTTCTGCTTGTCTGCATCAGTAATGGTCATGTCGTCTGATTGCGTGTCTTCGCTTTGATTAACTGAGTCTTTTTGTTTGAGAGTGCGTATTTTCTGATCGAGAATTTGCTGGCGGACACCCTCACTATCGGTAATTGGATCGACGCGACCGATCAGATCCATTTTGAGCGCTGGACGATCAACAAGTGCTTTGGCGATGGTATCTAATTTGCTTTGAGCTGCCGGCGTGAGCGTCGCTGAACCTGCTGCAAATTCTGCATAGCCCAACTCATCACCACCGCCAAAGGCTGAGCCAATTAGTGCAAATGGTGAGGTCACCGCTTTAGTAATCAAGTTCACGAATACATGAAAAATCAAACCGCCAATCGAAAACTTAGGATCGGATAACGTGCCCGAAATGGGCAGGTCGATATTAATCACTCCATTTCGATCTTTCAGTAAGGCGACGGCAAGTTGAACGGGCAGTTTAGTGGCTGTCGGGCTTTCGACTTTATCGCCAAAGGTTAATTGGTCAATTCGAACGTGATTTTTTGCGACTAGTTTGTCGTTCTCGATTTGATAGCTCACATCCATTGAGAGTTTGCCTTTCTCGATGGCGTAACCTGCGTACTTGGCAGCGTAGGGTGTTAAGCGTGGTAGCTCGACGTCACTCGCACTGCCTTTGATATCTAAAAACATGGGCTTGAATAATGGATTGAGCGTACCAGAAATTGTTACTGGCGCATCGTTATCAATCTTACCATTTAAATCAATAGGTGCTGGGTTTGGCTGATTTGAAGCAATGGTACCGATCGTTCCAGCCATCCCTGTCATATTGGCGGTATATTGTGGTTTGACAAAGTTGTCGGTGTAATTAATGTTGCCACCTTTGAGTATGATTTGACCGATTTTAATGACAGGTGTATTGGTCGGCGGTATTGCTATAGCCGCTGTACTTGTTGGGGCGACAACAGGCGGTATAGTTTGAACAGCAGTTGGATTGGCTGATGTCAAAGAGGGTGGGGCGCCAGCTGCATTCGGTGATGCAATAATTTCATCAAGATTAAGTTTGGCAGATTCAGACAAAATGACACGGGCATAAAAATCACTCAATGAAACTTTGTTGAGAGTGACATTTTGATGAGTACCACCCATATTCGTGTTGATGCCATCAATGTTTAGGGATTTCCATTTTAGAAAATCAGTATCACTGACTTTGTCGAGTATTCTGAAGTTCGCCAAATGTAGTGAACCGTTATAACTGGTCACAAGTTTTTGGTGATTGATCGGCGGAACTAAGAACAGCTTCCCTTTACTGCTTGCTTGACCAGAGGTGAGTACGACATTGAGGTAATCGGTAAAATACGGTTGAAAAGCAGTAACGGGCAGGTTCTTCGCATCAATTTCTGCTTTGATGGATTTGATTTGTGGTGCGATACTGCCATTGACTGATAGGTTGCCAGTTTTATTCAGCTGAGTTTTTAGATCAATTTGGATGGATTTATCCAGTTTGCTCGAAACATTATTGACTGTGAGATTGAAGCCGTTTGCGCGTAAGTTGACTGCTGGTTTGACAGCATTATCAAGGAAGGCAAGTGTACTATCGCTGATTGCAATTTGGTTAATATTTGCGATCCAGTCTGGTGTGGCTGTCTTGGCAACGACTTTATGCACAGTCTTTTTAGCAGTTGAATTAGTCGCAAGTAAGAACTGTTGAAAATTAATTTTTCCTTGTGCATCGCGATGTACGTCAGTTTGAATTCCATCAAGGCGTAACGCATCTGCATTAAAGGTGTGTGCTTCGGTGCTAATGCTGGCATTTTCTACATTAATTTTCTTGACGGCAATGTTGTTGGCTGCATTTGATTTTGCGGCGACTTTGAGATTGTTGAGTTCTACTGCCAGTTGCTGAATATTGATTTGTCCATTATCGATCGTGAGTAATGTGTTGAGTGAAAGTTGACCTTCGAGCGTGGCCGCTAACGAACGATTAATATAAGGCTGATATTGTGCAAGCGATAAGGCATCGACATTCACTTTGCCTGCCACTGTACCTTTGGCTGGTGTAATTTGACCATTAAATTGGATGTGTTGGTCGGTTGGACTGCCTGTTGAGAGCGTTACATTGGCAGGCTTTGCATCAGATGCAAGTGAGAGATGAGTTGCGTCTAACTCGATATTTTTCACTTGAAGATTAAGCGCAGGCGCTGCGTTGGCTGCATCAAGCCAATTGACTGTGCCATCGTGAATATCAAGTTTTGCCAGCGTTACTTGAGGAGCAGGGGTCTCATTCTTTTTGGATGTATCTTTTGTAGTATTTGGTTTTGTAGGTGATGAACTGAGTGTTGCCCAATTGAGTTTTCCGCTTGGATCAAGGCTCGCCCAAATCTCTGGGTTTTCAACCGCAATTTGATCTAATGCAACTGCGCCGTTTAGAACATTTAGTTTATGGATCTGAACTTTGATGGATTGCGTTTTAAAGAGTGGCGCGGCATGTTTATCTGCTAGTGCAACATCTGCAAGCGTGACGGTACCAGAAAGTAGGATTTCGGGTTGGTTTTTATTGCGTTCAAAACTGAGGTCAAGTTTGGTGGATAATTTGCTACTTTGAATATCCAGTGGCAAAGCAACAGGTGAAAATGGGACATAACTAGCGACATCCAACTTGTCAATGTCGATTGCCAGCGCGGTTTCTTGGC
>JASLFQ010000039.1 GCA_030150595.1 Aquirhabdus sp. | reverse complement strand
CCGTGACTGACTCTGCCGCTTTCCAAAATGCCACTTGCATATGATTAGGCGTGCGGGCTTTGTCATCTACACGACTCAACGCCACTCCAGCTCGAGCCAAAATATCTTCGACGGGAAATCCTGCACGACGCATTCCTTCGTACACCATCTTGAATAGAATGGCGGCATCCGTCTGAACTCTCTGCATGACATTATCCTCACAACACATCAACAACGACTTCAAGATACTATATTTCAAGATCCTGTGTAGTTTTTCTAAATTAAATCTATCTACTTGACCGTATCATATCACTTTATTTCATCAACTAAAGATAGCAATCAACACATCATCAATCCTTATCATCTTTCGTTTAGAGTCCGTGCGTTCTCCCCCCTAAAATGGTTTAATATTAAACGTATGCAACCAATCGCTCTTGATAATAGACTCTCACCGACTCACTACGATTCTGCATGAATTGAAAACAAACTATAATTGATTCAAATCAAACACCAATTGATAAAGACAAAGAAAAGTGTTTGCTTTGTTGCGTCTAGCTAAGCAAACGGCTAAAATATCGTCCTTTCCGAATTCATCTGACACTCGTAGTCGGTCTCTTCAATAGAGCCATAACGATGTCAAACTATGTAGAGCGAATATGTCCAACAAAGAAGAGCTGATCGAGTTTGAAGGCGTCGTCACTGAAACCTTACCAAACACCATGTTTCGTGTCCGTCTTGAAAATGACCACGAAGTGATTGCGCATATCTCTGGTAAAATGCGTAAACACTATATCCGTATTTTAACGGGTGATTCGGTCAAGGTCGAAATGACACCTTATGATCTCACAAAAGGTCGCATTACTTATCGCGCGCGCTAATTCCACGCAAACTCAAGTAGATCTCAGTAGATACAAAAAAGCCGCATTTTCTGCGGCTTTTTTTAATGTTCAATCAAACATTTTTATCCCAGCGCTTTCAACACAGCTTCACCCATTGCTTGCGTACCAATCTTCGTCATGCCTGCTGACATAATATCGCCAGTACGCAATCCTTGATCAAGCACCGCACCAACCGCAGTTTCAATCGCTTTCGCAGCGTCTTCTTGCTTGAAGGTATAGCGCAGCATCATCGCAACGGACAAAATCGTTGCCAATGGATTCGCCAAGTCCTGCCCAGCAATATCTGGCGCACTACCATGACAAGGCTCATACATGCCTTTGCCATTTGCATCCAGACTTGCTGAAGGCAACATGCCAATAGAACCCGTCAGCATTGCCGCTTCGTCAGAAAGAATATCACCAAATAAATTACCAGTGACAATCACATCAAATTGCTTTGGATTTCGAACCAACTGCATTGCAGCATTGTCGACATACATATGCGACAACTTTACTTCTGGATATTCTGCCGCAGCCAAATCGGTTACTGTTTGCTTCCACAATTCTGTGACTTCCAAAACATTGGCTTTATCGACTGAACAGACTTTACCGCCGCGTAAACGCGCCATATCAAAGGCAACTTTAGCTATGCGCTTGATCTCGCTTTCCGCATAGACATCAGTGTTAAAACCTTGTTTCTCACCATTTTCGAGTATGCGAATGCCGCGCGGTTGACCGAAATAAATACCACCAGTCAATTCACGGACAATCAAAATATCCAGTCCTGCAACAATCTCAGGTTTCAAACTTGATGCATCGGCAAGTTGCGGATACAAAATTGCTGGACGTAAATTAGCAAATAAATTCAGTTCACTACGGATTTTTAACAAACCACGCTCTGGACGAATTGAACGCTCAATGTTGTCCCATTTTGGACCGCCAACTGCTCCCAATAACACTGCATCAGCTTTTTTTGCAGCATCCAAAGTCACATCAGGTAACGGTACCCCATGTGCATCAATTGCAGCACCACCTAATAAACCTTGTGACCATGTCAGATCTAATGCGAACTTATCATTAGCACGGTTCAAAACTTTTTCGGCAGCAGCCATGATTTCAGGACCGATACCATCACCGGCGAGAATTAGAATATGTTGAGACATTTAAAAGATTCCACTTAAAAACAAAAGGAGAAAATCAATTCATCCTTGCTATAAAAAAAGCAATCATTAACTCAATAGCATCATCATTGATGCAGAAGAGCAATCATTGAACTATTTGATTTTTTGCTCAACAAATGTAGTCGTCATTGTTTGAAAACCATAGTTTCGACAAAAACGACGATCCACTTTATCGTTATCAAGCAGATCAATACAGAGCGGTGCAGGACCTGCCAAACTGAGGAGACTCGCAGACTGTTCTCGCTCCTGGCGATACAGCTTGAGATCATAGCGATGACCCGCTTTAAAGCGATGAGTCAACGTAAAATCCTCAATACGAGCATGCGAAATTGGATAAAATACCACTTCCACGTCATGCGGCGCAGCAGGTAGAGCGAGATAATACTGAGAACTATAGTTGGATGCAGGCGACTCAAAACGTAAAATGGCATCTGTCTTGCTACGCTCGGTTGGCTCACCCGATTTCGGGTTGAACAACTGAATGTCATTCAAGCTAATGAATTGACAGCCCACACCACCAGAACAATGTACAGAAGCAATACCTGCCGCATCCAGACCCGTCGTATTTAAACTAGGCATCATCCACGCTGGTCTAGTGTGCAGCGCAGTAAATGAATGACAGCCGACTAATCCAATTAACCCAGTCATAGTCCACGCCACCATGGAAATTTTCATGCTAGGCGCTGTCGACAATCGCTTTAATACCTTCAACTTCATCCTCAACTGGGCAATGCTTGGTATAGCCATGCTCTCGCTCCGTATATCGCACAACTCGTGCAGTCGCAAACCAAAAGTGTTCGAATCACTTTCGTTTTCGTTCTTCATGCACGAGAGTATACGCTATACAATACTCATACATGAAGTGTATTAAACACCCATGGACGAATGACTTTCGCCTTATCTTCAAAAGCGTGAATTGCATCACTATCTTGCAAGGTTAATCCAATTTCATCTAAACCATTTAGTAAAAAATGTTTACGAAATGCATCAACTTCAAAGGCATGGGTTTGACCATTTGGACGAATCACCAACTGTTTTTGCAAATCTACAGTCAATTGATAGCCTTCCACGCCCAATGCTTCTACAAATAAAACATCCATAACATCTTCAGCAAGAATGACAGGCAACATCCCGTTATTCAAACAATTATTATAGAAAATATCTGCAAAAGATGACGCAATCACTGTGCGAAAGCCATATTCGGCAAGCGCCCATGGTGCATGTTCACGGCTCGAACCGCAACCAAAATTTTGTCGTGCAATGAGGATATTCGCGCCTTGATAACGAGGTTGATTAAGGACAAAGTCTTTATTCAACGGACGTTTACTATTATCTTGTCCTGGATAACCTTCATCCATATAGCGCCACTCATCGAACAAATTCGCACCAAAGCCAGTACGTTTAATCGACTTTAAGAACTGCTTTGGAATGATTTGATCGGTATCAACATTTGCACGATCAAGTGGAGCAACAATACCAGTTTCTATCGTATAGGGTTTCATACATTAACTCTCTTTAATGTGGCTTTAACAAAGCATTAAACATAGGCATTCACATGACGAAAATCGCCGATCATGCCGTCTTAAAATGTCCGCACATCGACGAAATGCCCAGCCAATGCTGCCGCTGCTGCCATCGCAGGGCTGACCAAATGCGTACGACCACCGTTACCTTGACGACCTTCAAAATTACGATTGCTGGTCGATGCACAATGTTCGCCTGATTGCAGTTTGTCTGCATTCATCGCCAAACACATTGAACAACCTGGCTCACGCCATTCAAAGCCCGCATTGGTAAAGATCGTATTTAAGCCTTCTGCTTCTGCCTGTTGTTTCACCAAACCTGAACCTGGAACAACCATCGCTTGTTTAATCGTACTTGCGACTTTACGTCCTTTGATAACTGCTGCTGCCGCGCGCAAATCTTCAATACGAGAGTTGGTACATGAACCAATGAACACACGATCAAGTTGAATCTCTGACAACGATTGACCTGGTGTTAAGTCCATATACTGATATGCGCGTTTCATACCGTCTTGCTTCACTGGATCGCGGGTCGACTCAATCAACGGTAATGTTTGGCTGACCGCAATCACCATTTCTGGTGAAGTTCCCCACGATACTTGTGGTTCTATGCTGCTACCATCCAACTCAACGACTGTATCAAACACGGCATCCGCATCACTATGTAAAGTCTGCCAGTAGACAACGGCTTGTTCCCATTGATCAGCTTTTGGCGCAAATGGCTTGTCTTTGAAATACGCAATCGTTTTGTCATCCACTGCGACCATCCCGACGCGTGCGCCTGCTTCAATCGCCATATTACAGACGGTCATACGACCTTCCATCGACATATCACGGAACACTTGACCACCGAATTCAATCGCATGACCATTGCCGCCCGCAGTACCGATTTTACCAATGATGGCAAGCACCACATCTTTCGGCGTGACACCCGCACCCAACACGCCATCAACGCGCACCAACATGTTTTTTGATTTCTTTTGAATCAAACATTGCGTTGCCAATACGTGTTCAACTTCTGATGTGCCGATACCATGCGCCAAGCAGCCAAATGCACCATGCGTTGCAGTATGTGAATCACCGCAAACAACGGTCATACCAGGCAAAGTTAAACCTTGTTCTGGACCAACCACATGCACAATGCCTTGACGAATATCATTAATATCAAACTCAACAATATCAAAAGTCTTACAGTTATCATCCAAAGTCTGAACTTGAATACGGGACACTTGATCCTGAATTCCTGCAATCCCTTCAGCGCGTTCCGCTTTACTAGTCGGCACGTTATGGTCAGGCGTTGCGATATTCGCGTCTAAACGCCACGGTTTACGATGTGCAAGCTGCAAGCCTTCAAATGCTTGTGGGCTGGTTACTTCATGCAATAACTGACGGTCAATATAAATCAAGCATGATCCATCATCGCGCTGCTTGACCAAATGATCATCCCAAAGTTTGTCATATAATGTCTTTGCGGTCATTTCACTCACCTTGATCTTAATTGGGTTGCTTCTTTACTTGAAGCGACCTTGCTTGTTAAATCTTTTATTCAAATAACTCCAGATGTGTGCATATTAACTTTGTTTTTTCAATAAAACTAATTTATCATTTTTATAATTAAAGAAACTTTTTGGAATGACTTATTTATATCGAAAACAAGATAGTTCATTGAGCCTGTCGAAATGTACGGCGAGATTCGACCTGCATCTGCTATTCAACACACTTCGACAAGCTCAGTGTTCTATGTTTTTAATTGTCATTAAAAAACTCATATAGGCAGCCCTATGAACACCGCCTCTCTCCAAGCCTTCGTTACCGTCATGCAAACAGGTTCCGTTTCTCGTGCCGCTGAAAAACTGTTTCTGACTCAACCAGCGATCAGCAAGCGCTTACGCATTTTAGAAGATGAATTTGGTGTGACTTTATTTACGCCAATTGGACGCGGTATTCAACCGACTCAAGCAGCGCAAGATTTATTGCCTCTTGCCAAACGCTGGTTGCTTGATTATGAAGAAATTAAACACGCGCTTAGCCATGCACAAGATCAAGTCGCTGGTTTATTACGAATTGGTACAAGTCACCATATTGGATTGCATCATTTGCCTTCCGCACTTAAAAGCTTTGTTCAGTCGCATCCAGAAGTTCAATTGGATGTTCATTTTGTCGATTCAGAACAAGCGCATCAAGCAGTATTAGCTGGGGAATTGGAGTTGGCATTTTTAACGTTACCACCCACCTTTGATGTCCGCCTCGCCTATCGAGAAATTTGGAATGATCCATTGGTTTTTGTGGTTGCATCATTCCATCCATTAGCAAGTAAGTCCAAAATGTCCAATTTAACCTTAGCAGACCTAGCGCAATATGCCGCAATATTGCCCGCAGCAAACACTTACACTAGCCAAATTACACTCGCCGCATTTCATCAAGCGGGACTCAGTTTAAAAACCAGCATGAGTACCAATCCGCTCGATTCGATTCGCATGTTAGTTTCCATCGGACTCGGTTGGTCAGTATTACCAAAAACATTAGTCGATGATGATTTATGTGTACTCAATATTGATCACATCATCCTTCAGCGCACATTAGGCATGGTTTGGCATCCACAGCGAACGCTCTCCAAAGCAGCCAGAACACTGAAAGATGGCTATTTTTAGAAATCTTTTTTGAATATGATCATGCTGATTTTTTCGTAAAAATTTACACAAGCAATCTTTATCACGGGAGACAGAAGCTTTTACAATTAGACTTCGCTAGAAGGGATGTCTGCGTGTGCATTTTTTGCTGGTCTGATTGCTGGCAGCCACGTTCAGGGAATTGAGTATCTCTTTTGGGTATATGATTTATTTTTCACATTTTTTTATTTTTAAATATATAAGTTGAGTGGCAATGCCCAATTATCTAGGCTATCGAAGATCTAAACTTGAATTGGCAATGCGCACTTGTGCAGTCGGCTCTTTATTGTCATTTGCACTTTGTACATCCATGCAAACTCAAGCGGCAGATAGTGACTTCCTAGCGGCTCAACGTGCGGCACAATCTGGCAATCTCACAGCACTCGATATGTACCGCCAACAAATGCAAGACAGTGTGCTTGCGCCTTATCCAGAATATTGGCAATTGAACACTAACTTAGTGACTCAACCACCAGAAGCCATTAGTTCATTCCTTGATCGTTACCCCAATGCTGCGATTAGCGAAAAATTATTAGGTGACTACATCGAAGCAAAAGCACGCGCTGGTGATTTTGCTTCAACACGACAACTCACCTCACGCTTAACCAATCCTGATGCCAATGAAAACTGCGCATTAGCACTGACCAATGCAGCCAATGGCGACATTTTAACGCTCTCCGCGCTGCGAGCAGATGTCTGGCTCACAACAGGTAAAATATCCGACTTATGTGCTGCTGTTGCAGACCAACTCCTCACCAGTCCACTGATGACTGATGATGATCGTGTGCAACGACTCAGAACATTGCTACGCGCTGGACAAGTCAATCGCGCACTATCCGTTGCCAGCCGTTTGAACGTGCCGATGGACTCATCGAAATTAGCCAGCATCGCTGCATCGCCATCGGTTTATTTAATCGATGCACCGAATGCCACGTTGCAAGATCAAATGTATTACTTATATGCACTTGCGCGTTTGGCAAACGACAATCCAGATGCCGCCGATAATCAGCTCACGCACGACAAAGATCGCCTGCCTGCGGCAACACTACAATATGGCTACCGTATTCTTGCCATGAACTATGCCTCGAATATTAATAAATACGGCTTCGACCCACGCGTCGTCTCATGGTTTGATCATAGCGTTGGCACTGGGTTTAGCGACGAGGAAGCAGAAGCCTACGCACGTGCAGCGATTCGATTTAGCGAATGGAATTCGCTATTACGCGCACTCGATGCCATGAGTATTGAAAAGCAAAATGAACGCGGTTGGCGCTACTGGTTTGCCCGTGCAACAGAACAGCGCAGTGATGAGCAAGCAAAACGAGTCGCAAAAACGTTTTATACCGCACTCGCAACAGATGATGATTACTACGGACTTTTGGCACGAGACAAACTTGGCCTGACCTTTAATCAACTCGCACCCACCTATTCACCGAGCTACACTGACACCCAGCGCATGAAAAAAGACATTAATTTTCAGCGCGCATTTACGTTACGCGATATTAATGCTGATGCCGAATATGCCAATCGCGAATGGAACTGGGCAGTCCGCCAAGCCTATCTAAGACAAGACGATGGCATGATCCTCGCTGCAGCAGACCAGGCCAACCAAATCAGTTGGTTTGATCGGGCAATCTACGCCGCAGAGCGCACAACGAATTTACGTAATGACCGCCTACGCTACCTCACCCCTTTTCGTGATTTAACGGAGCGTTACAGCCTGCAAATTGGACTCGATCCAGCTTGGGTTTATGGTCTAATTCGCCAAGAAAGTCGCTTCGTGATTAAAGGACGATCGAATGTCGGTGGAGGAGGACTCATGCAAGTCATGACATCGACT
>JASLFQ010000038.1 GCA_030150595.1 Aquirhabdus sp. | reverse complement strand
CTTCACTTCTTTGACCGCTGCAACAGGTGGTTTCGGCGTTGCTTGAACTGCGACTGTTTTCACTTGCTCAGTCGGCTGAGCAGTTGGCTGCTGCACAGGTTTTTTTCGTGCAGTTGGGCGCGGTGCAGTTGGTTTGGCAGCGGGAGTTTTTTGCGCTTCTACGGGTTTTGCAACTTGGGGCTGTTGACGTCCTGTTCGCGCGGGGCGATTTGCAGTTGCTTTCGCAGATGCAGTGGTTTTGGCCGTTGCAGGTGTATTTGCAACACGTGGTGCTTTTTCTCGCATCGGTTTGCCACCGCTCGACAATTGTTTGACCAATTGGAAGTCGATTTTGCGTTCTTCGAGATTTGCCCCAGCAACTTGAATTTCCACTCTATCACCGAGCGAAAATTTCTGACCATGCGTTTTGCCTTGCATGGATTGGCTGCCAACATGATATTCGTAGAAATCATTACCCAAGTTACGCACATGAACTAAGCCTTCGACATACAAATCGCTGAGTGTCACGAAGAATCCAAATTCAGTCACCGCAGTAATGACGCCTTCAAAACGATCACCAATATGTTGTTGCATATATTGGGTTTTGAGCCAACTCATGACACTTCGAGACGCATCATCTGCGCGACGTTCTGTACGCGAGAATTGTTCACCAGCAGCAACAAGCTGATTGCCTTCTAGGTCGGTCTTTTTACCGTGCAAATGATTTCTAATTGCGCGGTGTAACAACAAATCTGGATAACGTCGAATTGGTGAGGTGAAGTGTGTATACGCTTCATAAGCCAAACCAAAATGCCCCAAATTCTCTGGTGCATAAACCGCTTGCATCATTGAGCGGAGCAGAACGGTATGAATGCTCGGCGCATCAATTCGATCACGAGTCGCTTCAATAATCGCCTGATAGTCAGACTGCATTGGTTTTTCTGGGAAACTTAAACCGAGTAATTTCACATAATCACGCACTTTCTGTACGCGATTGCTTTCTGGTGGCTCGTGATTGCGATAGAGCACAGGAATTAAGTTCTTGAGCGCAAAATCTGCCGCACAAGTATTCGCCAGCAGCATGCACTCCTCAATTAAGCGATGTGCATCGTTACGGGTACGTGGTTTGATTGCTGCAATGGCGCCTTTGTCATCAAAGGTCATATAGGTTTCAGTCGTCTCAAACTCCATTGCGCCACGTTTTGAGCGCACATCAAGCATGACGTGAAAGAGCTGATTTAACGTATCAACGGATTTGTGTACGGCAGGAATATTCGGAATTGCGTCAGGTTTTCCACCCAAATAATCCGCAACTTGGTTATAGGTCAAGCGTGCTTGTGAATGCATCACGGATTCATAAAACTCGTAACTCATCACTTTCCCAGCGCGCGATAAATTAATATCACAGACCATGCAGAGGCGATCGACTTCAGGTTTTAGTGAACATAGCCCATTCGACAAGTCTTCTGGCAGCATTGGCACGACGTGATTTGGGAAATAAACCGATGTACCGCGTGCTTGCGCTTCATCATCCAGTGCCATACCGAGTTTGACGTAATGGCTCACATCTGCAATTGCGACGATCAGACGGAAACCGCCGCCTGTACGCTTTTCGGCATATACCGCATCATCAAAATCACGTGCATCTTCACCGTCAATGGTGACGAGCGGTAGTGCGCGTAAATCAATGCGGCCCTTACGATCTTTTGCATCAGGTTCTTTGTATTTGGCTGTTTCAGCTAAAACTTTTTTGTTGAAAATATGTGGTAAATCAAAGTCAATCAGCGTCGTTGGAATAATGAGCTGTGTATCCGCTTTATTTGAAAATGCTTCGACGACGTGACCGTTGGCATATTCTTCACGCGTTGGCCAATCGTCAATTTCAATTTGAGCGGCATCGCCAATGGTTAAATGTGCTGCAGCAACTTGATCTGGTTCAAGTGCAATGGGTTGGTGTGCATTAGGATGTGAAGGCTGAATGTAGAATTGTCCTTCTTGCATCTGTAAGTGACCAATCACTTGAGTTTGTTGACGCTCTTTGACTTCGACAATTCGACCTAATGGGCGACCACGACGATCAGTACCCGTCGCACGTGCGCTGACAGTATCGCCGTTAAATACTAAACGCATTTCGCGTTCAGTCAGAAATAAATCAGGGTGATCGGTCAATGTCACAAAGCCAAAACCATTGGTATTTGATTGAACCTTGCCAATGAATAAATCATCTTCGCTAATTAAGCGATAACGCTGTGGATTGTGTCCAACAGTCGAGAGTTGGCTGTCGCGCACCATTGCAGAGAGGCGACGACTAACAGCTTCTATTGCAACGGGATCTTGCAAATTAAATAAGAGCACAAATTCCGCATGACTGAGCGGTTGTGGATTTTGTTCTAAGATATTTAGAATCAGGGTGCGACTTGGGATCGGAGATTCATAACGCTGAGCTTCACTGAGCGCTTCAGGATCGTTCCATGGTGTAGCAGGGGTATTTGTATTTTTCATTATTTCAGTTTAACACAGCTTTTATGACAATACGGTATCGTTGCTTGGGCATTTTGAGACTTTGCTGGTCATTTATATGACTAAAAATAGCAATAAAAGTGAACAGCTTTTGATAAACATCGCTGATCGATATTGATATTTCGTAGGTTCATATTTGAGATGTTAAATAATCGACGATAAATCTGGATGAGGGCTTGACGATTTTTGATGAAATCTATAGCATTGCCGACCTACGCGGATGTGGCGGAATTGGTAGACGCACCAGTTTCAGGTATTGGCGAGTAAAATCGTGGAGGTTCAAGTCCTCTCATCCGCACCAAATTTGATTGATTTGTATCATGATCCAAAAAGCCCAGATTATTTAGTCTGGGCTTTTTTGTACGTATTTTTTGAGGAACGCTTTGTATTAAGTTTTTGGCGTCGGAGTTTCTTGAGCGATGACGATTTCGGTTGCAATTTCACTTTGTTCGCGTTCATGCGTTAGCCATTCACGCCAGACTGCCAAAAGCATTGCCAAAATCACTGGACCAATAAATAACCCAATCATTCCAAACGCAGTTAAACCACCTAAAACCCCAAATAAAACGACGAGAAATGGAATTTCGGTTGCACTGGAAATGACCATTGGTCGGAAAATATTATCAATCGTAAAGATCACAATACCTGCCCAGACCGCCAAACAAGCCGCTTCTAGCGGAAAGCCAGTAATCGCGAGCCAAGCGATTGCTAAACCCCAAGCCAAAGGTGAGGCAAATGGAATCATGGCGAAAGTAGCGGTAATGGTTGCAAAAACAAATGCACCGGGTAATCCCGCGATACTGTAACCGATAAAGGCAAGTGTACCTTGTGCGACCGCGGTGAGGACGTTGCCATATACGACTGCGCGTGTTGTGACTGCAATCGCTGATAAGTAATGATCACCACGTCTACCGATGATGCGTTCGAGTGCCAATTTAATATGCACCATAATTCGCGCACCATCTTTATAAAAGAAAAACATGGTGAGTAAACAAAATCCGAGTGAAGCGAAGTGTTCAGCGAGATTTCCAATAAAACGAGCACCTTTACCTACTTGTTGGTGAAGTAGTGATCGCATTTGCGCTTCAAGCGCGCTTGGATCGTCGTTAAGCTGTCCGACGATGTCTTGTAAATAATTACCAGCCCACGGTAGGTTCTGTAGTGACGTTGGTAATATGAGCTGTCCTGCATTTAATTGGTTATGTAGCTGGTGATACCAATATACGACTTGATGTTCGAGCGCTAGTAATCCACATCCGATAGGAACTCCGACTACAATCATTAATCCAATCGTGACGAGTCCAGCGGCAGCATTTTCCCGTCCTGAGAGTTTATGCAATGTCCACTGATACAGAGGCCAAGTGACATAAACGATGACTGCAGCCCATGCTACAGGAGTGAGAAAAATTTTAAAAACTTCGAAGCTGAAATACACCAGAGCGCCGAGTAAAATGGGCAATAACATACGCTGGATAGATAATGTAGAAATGGTTGAAGATCTAGACATATGCTGGACGCCGAATATGGATAAGTTATAGTGTATGGAGTTGGATAGTTTAACAATGTTATCGCAATGTTATTATGTTAGAAAAATGAAAGGAAGAGATGTTATATTATCTGCTCATCTGTATAAGAACAGGTGTATATTTAATTATATCTTCAATATCAATGAATATCAGCCAAATCGTTCTAGTTAGAATAGATTGCAAGGAGTGCGAAAGATGAAGCATAGTCAAAACCGTCAATGGCAAGTCTGTTTTCTTGCGCTAGTGGTGCTCACTGGTGCAACGGCATGTAGTAAGCATAAAGCAGTGCCTAAGCCAGAGGCGTCTGATACTCAACAACTGACTCCTGCAGAACAAGCGATTAAGCAACAAGAAATAGATAAACATAGTGATGATTACTATAAAGTTGATAATAAACAGCGTGTCAGTGAAGAAAATAGCTTAATTGATGATGTGAACTCTAAGGGCAGTAGTGGTAGTTGAGATACGAAACAATAAGACTAGGCGTCTTAATTGTTAGATGAATAATTAAGGTGGCTTACAAGTCACCTAAACGATCTTATTAGGTCTTTACTTGTTACCATAACGGCGAATTCGTGAGCTGTCATCGATATTTGTGATAATTCAGCTTGTGATTCTGCTTTTGTTTTTGTAATATGACCGCCTCGTGGTGAGGTGGCCGAGTGGCTTAAGGTACTCCCCTGCTAAGGGAGAGTAGGTTAACCCCTACCGAGGGTTCGAATCCCTCCCTCACCGCCATTTATTTGTAGCATGTTTTGATATTTCTAATTTGTGTAAATGATGAAATTGATAAATATAATGCAAAAAAGAGTTGACGTACTGTGTAGTAGTTCTATAGAATACGCCACCTTGATGTAGTGTTGTTTTAAAACATAATTGATTTAGAACAAGATTATATTGTAGTTTGCTTTCGACGTAAGTTGTTTGCATTTTGCGCTGGTAGCTCAGCTGGATAGAGCATCAGGCTACGAACTTGAGGGTCGGGGGTTCGACTCCCTCCCAGCGCACCAGATATAGTTTCGCCGTTGTTCGTAGAACACCGTAAAGCCCTTTAGCCACAAGCTTTAGGGCTTTTTTGTTGCTCGTCGTTGTACGCCGCGAACCATTGTAAACCGTACATAAAGGCGGTAAATTTGACGGTAAATAATTACCGCTCAAAATGCAGGGTTTAAGCGATGCTAACCGATGCAAATATCAGAAAGTTAAAACCACCTCCCACAACTCAAAAAGCACCTGATAAGTACAGCTTCGGCAATGGCTTGCGTCTGTTTGTTTATGCGAACGGTAAAAAGATATGGTTTATAGACTACAAACACGGAGCTAATCGTGTTTCGTGGCGTATTGGTACATATCCATTAATAACACTCGCGGCGGCTTTCAAGGCGCGCGATGACGCAAAGCAGCTTAGAGAACAAGGCATAGACCCGAAGGCTCACCACGAAGAGCGGGCGGCAATGGTTGCATCTATTGATACGTTTGAAGTCATTGCTACTGAATGGTTAGAGCGTCAAACCAATTTAGCCGAATCAACAATAGTTAAAGCGAGATGGTTACTAGACTTTGCATTTAAGGCGTTTGGACATAAGCCTATCGACAAGATTACACCGCCAATGGTTTTAATGGCTTGTCGTAAAGAGGAGTCTAAAAACCATCTTGAGACAGCTAAGGCTATCAAGGTGAAATGCTCACAGGTTTTCCGCTATGCCGTTGCAACTGGACGTATAGAGCGCGACCCAACTACCGACCTACGCGGCGCACTTAAACCGCCTCAAGCTACACATAGAGCCGCGATTACAGATATTAAGGACATTCCACAGCTACTTAGAAATATTCACCAATATAGCGGCGACCTGAATACTATTTGTGCCTTGAAGCTTTCACCATTGGTATTTATTCGACCTGTCGAACTTCGTGGCGCATTGTGGGCGGATATAGACCTAGAGGCGGGCGAGTGGCGGTATGTACCACCAAAGACAAGAAACCAGACTAAGGTTGAATTGATTGTGCCATTGGCGTGGCAGACCGTCGAAATTTTGAGGCAACTGCATGAGCTGAATGGACACACTCCTTATGTGTTTTACAGTCGAGCCGCTACGAAACATAAAATCATGTCTGAAAATACCGTAAATCTTGCATTGCGGCGCATGGGATATAGCAGTGATGAAATGTGCGCACATGGCTTTAGAGCATTGGCAAAAACCACGCTTAAAGAACGGTTGAAGTTTTCAGAGGAATTAACTGAGCTACAGCTAGGACACCGTATTAAGAATATCCACGGTACGGCTTACGATAGAACCAGTTTTCTTGATGAACGTAAAGTTATGATGCAAGTGTGGGCGGATTATTTGGACAATTTGCGCGAAGGTTCAAATGTTATTCCGTTCCCAAAAGTTGCAGGCGGGGCGTGAGATGACAATCGATCCTAACGAAATGCCCTTTGATACGCTAGTAAAAAACGTTGATACCTTTCAAAAATCACTAGGACAAAGAGAAGGCACGAGCATAACTCTTACAGATGCAAATACTCACCCCAACTGACCACCCGTACTCACTTTAGCTGACCACCTCAGCTCATTTCAATTGACAAGCCAAAATCATCAAACTGACCACGACGTTTTTAAAAAATCCCCGCCCTCGTAAGTCAAGAGCGAGGATAGCTTTACAACATCATTCTGGCTTAGTTGACTCCGCCTTACGCATCGAATCGCCTTTGAGTTGTACCCGATGCGATGTATGTAAAAGTCGATCTAAAATTGCATCAGCTAACGTGGGGTCGCCAATATAGCCGTGCCACGATTCGATAGGCAATTGCGAGGTGATGATGATAGAGCCTGCACCCATGCGATCATC
>JASLFQ010000017.1 GCA_030150595.1 Aquirhabdus sp. | reverse complement strand
GCAGCCCTTCGATAGATGGAAAGTTTTTTCGTAATTTTGGCGGCAAAAAGGCATTTGGTGGGCAGGTTGTGACGGTGAAGTGCTTTGAAGACAATTCGAGAGTAAAAGAGTTGCTCGCAACTGATGGCGCGGGTAAAGTGTTGGTCGTCGATGGCGGTGCCTCAATGCGCTGTGCTTTGCTGGGTGATTTGATCGGTGAAAGTGCGGTGAAGAATCATTGGTCTGGAGTGATTATTTATGGTTGCGTGCGTGATGTTGATGCGTTGGCAACACTTAATCTCGGCGTGCAAGCATTGGCAAGTATTCCGCAAAAGAGCAATCGTAAAGGCTTGGGCGAAACCAATGTGACACTGAATTTTGGTGGTTTGATGATTGAGTCGGGCATGTTCATTTATGCCGACAATAATGGGATTTTGGTATCGGATATTTCCCTGCTTAAATAATGCATGAATATGAATGTGTAAAAATACCGTGATCAAATTGAAATAAGGAATAATTAAGTGCATCAACTTAAGGTTTTACAATCAGTGATTAGTACCTTGCTCGAAGGTGGGCGTGGTGTGAGCGGCACTGCAACGCCGCAACAACCTGAAAAAGCGATTCAGTTGTATGACATGGAAGGCTGCCCATTCTGCCGCCGTGTGCGCGAAGTGTTGACGATGTTGAATTTGGACTATGAGGTGTATCCTTGTCCGAAAAACGGCACACGCTTTCGCCCACTTGCAGAAGAGATTATTAAGTCGATTGGTGGAAAAGTTCAGTTTCCTTTATTGGTTGACCAGAATACTGGCGTGAAACTTCAAGAGTCGCAAGACATCATTGATTATCTGTTTAAAGAATACGGCAAATCGGGTAAGACCCCCGCTAAATGGCAGAACTTATCGAAACAGCCAGTTTTGGGTACTTTGGTGAGTGGCGCACGATTGATGCATGGCTTGAAAGCTGATTCTAGCAATGTCAGTAATGCTGCACCTACAAAATTACTGCATTTGTGGAGCTTTGAGGGGAGTCCATTTTCTCGTTTGGTGCGTGAGCGCCTGTGTGAGCTTGAGTTACCATTTGTATTACATAATGTCGCCAAAGAGCGCTGGCAAGACATGGGTCCTGCGGTATTTCGTGCAAAACCTGGTCCATATGTGCCAGTAGCGGGTGGAAAGCGCGAAAAAGAGTTGCCAAAAATGCAAGGGCGTTTACAGGTTCCATATTTGGTTGATGAAAATACCAATGTGCAGATGTTTGAATCAAAAGATATTATTCATTATCTAAATCATACTTATGGATAAAACCTAAAGCATGTCGCGTATATGAGTAGGTTTTTGTGAGATAAAATCTACTCTATGCGCATGTTTTCCCTTGCACTTCGGCGTTCAGTCACCATAATACATACAGACTGAAACTCTCTGGTTTGGTTGAAGGATATTTTATAATGTCGCGGTTTGCGGCAGTGTCTGGGTGATAGCGTTTGATAGCTGGTTGATTCAAGTCAAAAGTGCAACGATGGTTACACAACAGTTTTAAACATTTTTTATTTAAAGTCATTTATTTAGAGTCGATAGTCAATGTTAGCTAGTCTGGTCGGTGGCGTTTTTGGCACCAAAAATGAACGTGAACTTAAACGGATGCGTAAAAGCGTCGATGCCATTAATGCTTTTGAGCCGACGATTTCGGCACTCAGTGATGCAGAAATTGCTGCGAAGACGACTGAGTTTAAGCAGCGCTACCGAGATGGCGCAACTTTAGACAGTTTATTGCCAGAAGCCTTTGCCGTTTGTCGTGAAGCCAGTAAGCGTGCGCTTGGTATGCGCCATTATGATGTGCAGCTGATCGGCGGGATTACCTTGCATGAAGGTCGCATTGCTGAAATGCGTACGGGTGAAGGTAAGACCTTGATGGCAACTTTGGCGTGTTATTTGAACGCATTGAGCGATTCAGGTGTGCATGTCATTACTGTGAATGATTACTTGGCGGCGCGTGACGCGGAATTGAACCGTCCTTTGTTTGAGTTCTTAGGTTTAACCGTTGTCGTGATTCGCTCTATGCAAGCGCCAGATGAAAAACATGATGCGTATCGTGCCGACATTTCTTACTGTACCTACAACGAGTTTGGTTTCGATTATCTACGCGATAACATGGTGTTTACGCCAGAAGAGAAGAAACAGCGTGGTTTGAACTATGCAATTATCGATGAAGTCGATTCGATTCTGATTGATGAAGCGCGTACGCCATTGATCATTTCTGGTCAAAGCGATGACTCTTCAAAACTTTATGCCATGATTGACAAGCTTGCGCCAGAACTCATTCGTCAGAAAGAAGAAAAAGTGGCTGATGGTGGTCATTTCTGGATTGATGAGAAACAACGCAGCATTGACATGACCGAAGCAGGTTATGAGTTTGTTGAGCAGCGTTTAACGGATATGGGATTACTTGAAGAAGGTGATAGCCTGTACTCTCCAAGTAAGCTGAATTTGGTCCATCATGTGAATGCAGCATTACGTGCGCATCATTTGTTTCAACGTGATGTCCATTACATTGTGAGTGAAGGCGAGGTTGTGATCGTTGATGAACACACAGGTCGTACCATGCCTGGTCGTCGCTGGTCTGAAGGTTTGCATCAGGCTACTGAAGCAAAAGAAGGTTTGGATATTCAAAATGAAAACCAAACCCTTGCAACCACAACCTTCCAGAACTATTTCCGTCTGTATCACAAACTAGGTGGCATGACCGGTACTGCGGATACCGAAGCAGCCGAGTTTGCACAAATTTATGCGCTGGATGTTGTCGTTATTCCAACGCACCAACCGATGATTCGTATTGATAATAATGACCTGATTTTCCTGACTAAAGTTGGGAAATATATGGCGATTATTGAAGAGATCAAGCGCATCCAAGCGACTGGTGCACCAGTGCTTGTAGGGACTGCGACGATTGAAGCTAGTGAATTTTTGTCGAAGATGTTGACCGAAAGTGGGATTTACCACGAGGTTTTGAACGCGAAGCAGCATGAACGCGAAGCGTATATCATTGCTCAAGCGGGTAGCCCATCAGCGATTACCATTGCAACGAACATGGCCGGTCGTGGTACGGATATTTTGCTCGGCGGTAACTGGAAGGTTGAATTAGAAGCCATTGAAAACCCAACTGAAGCAGATGTCGCACGTTTGCGTGCTGAGTGGGATGTGAAGCATAAACAAGTGATTGATGCAGGTGGTTTGCATATCATCGGTTCTGAGCGTCATGAATCACGTCGTATTGATAATCAGCTACGTGGCCGTTCAGGTCGTCAAGGCGATCCAGGCGTATCACGTTTCTATCTATCACTTGAAGATGATCTGATGCGTATCTTCGCGGGTGAGCGTGTCACAAACATGATGCGTGCGATGGGGCTGAAAGATGATGAAGCGATTGAACATAAGATGGTTAGTCGATCGATCGAAAATGCACAGCGTAAAGTTGAAGCGCGTAACTTTGATATTCGTAAAAATCTTTTAAAATATGACGATGTTGCGAATGAGCAACGTAAAATTATTTACGGTCAACGTGATGATGTGCTGTATGAACCGACGATTCATGATGGCATTTTAAATATGCATGATGATGTGATTAATGGTTTGATCGACAACTTCATTCCACCACAAAGTATTGAAGACCAATGGAATGTTGTGGGCTTAGAAAACGCATTGTCTGTTGAGTTCGGTTTAACTGTGCCAGTACAGCAATGGCTAGCAACAGATCGTCGTTTAGATGAAGTGGGTCTCCGTAAAAAAGTGGTCGATGCGTCACTTGCACATTATGAATCGCGTCGTATTCAAATGGGTGATGAATCAGCAAATATGCTTGAACGTCATTTCATGTTGCAATCACTTGATCGTCATTGGAAAGAGCATTTGGCGGCGATGGATTATTTGCGCCAAGGCATTCATTTACGTGGCTATGCGCAAAAGAATCCTGAGCAAGAATATAAGCGCGAAGCATTTACTTTGTTCCAAAATATGCTTGCTGCAATTAAATCTGAAGTGATCCAAGATCTATCACGTATGCATGTGCCAACCGCGGAAGAGTTGGCAGAAATGGAAGCGCAGCAACAACGTGATGCTGAAGCAATGCGTTTGCAGTTCCAGCATTCAGAAGTCGATGGTTTGACTGGTGAAGTGTCGCAAGATCCTGAGCTTCATGCGGTTAACCAATCGGATACTCGCCTGAGTGGCTCGTCAACCGAGTTCAATCCTTATGTCGGCATGAATATTGGTCGTAATGAGGCATGTCCATGTGGCTCTGGCAAGAAATATAAGCATTGTCATGGTGCGCTTGCTTAAACGCACTTATGATGTAAAAAAAACGAACTTTAGGGTTCGTTTTTTATGGGTTTTATTTGCTTGAAGTCTTTGGATGTTCACTAAAATAGCTCACTGAGCTTGTCGAAGTGTGTGGTATATGCAAAGACTAATGAAGGTTGAGATGTCCACTTCGACAGGCTCAGTGAACTTGGTTTTTTGATAATTTACTCGTAATGTGACCACATGCGAAGGACTTTGATGGTTTTTGCATCTGTCAAAACTTCGTAGACCAGTCGGTGCTGGATGTTGATTCGTCTTGAATATGCACCCGATAAATCACCAACTAATTTTTCATAAGGTGGGGGATTCTGAAAAGGACTTTCACTAATAATGATTAAGAGTTCTTGTACTTTATTTTTTAAGCCACTGGCTGCTATTTTTTGCGCATCTTTCTGTGCGTGCTTAGTATAGATAATTTGAAAACTCACCAATTAAGCTCTGTTACACAGCCTTCAATCGATTCGTTCATCCCTTCTTTGATCGATTCGCGCATGTTGGGAATTGATAATAAATACAATGTTTCTTGAATAGCTGACCAATCTTCAGCAGAAACAAGAACGGCATTGTTTCGTTTGCCTGCAATCGTAATCGGTTGATGCGATTCAGCTGTCTGATCCATTAACCGATAAAGATTGGCGCGAGCTTCACTTGCTGTCAGTGTATGCATGATTGACTCCTTAAAGAGTAAGCGTACGACATTAGGTACGTTATGTCAATTTGCAATGGTTTGCTTAGTTCAAGTAAAAAAATACCCCAATTATGGGGCATCTTTCTTTTCAGTATTTCAAACAGCGGCTTTTAAGCCTGCGGCTTTATCTGTACGTTCCCAGCTAAAGTGCAAGCCATCTGCTGGACGGCCGAAGTGACCGTAGCTCGCAGTTTCTTGATAGATTGGATGCAACAAATCAAGCATACGGCTGATGCCATATGGACGTAGATCGAAATGTTCGCGAACTAAAGCAATGATGGTTTCATCGCTCACTTTACCCGTGCCGAACGTGTTGATCGAAATCGAAGTTGGTTCAGCAACACCAATCGCATAGCTGACTTGAATCTCGCATTTATCCGCAAGACCTGCTGCAACGATATTCTTGGCGACATAACGACCTGCATAAGCTGCTGAACGATCCACTTTTGATGGGTCTTTACCAGAGAATGCACCGCCGCCATGACGTGACATACCACCGTAAGTATCAACAATAATTTTACGACCGGTTAAACCACAGTCACCGACTGGACCGCCGATAATAAACAATCCTGTTGGATTGATGTGGTATTGAGTTTTTGCGTGGAGCATTTCGGCAGGGAAAATCTTCTTCACCATTTCTTCCATCACTGCTTCTTTGAGTGATTCTTGAGAAATAGATGGGTCATGCTGTGTCGACAATACGATGGCATCAACGTATTTTGGAATACCGTTTTCATAATGGAATGTAACTTGGCTTTTTGCGTCAGGGCGTAACCAAGGCAGGATACCGCTTTTGCGTAGTTCTGCTTGTTTTTGCACTAAGCGATGCGCATAGCAAATTGGTGCAGGCATCAATTCTGCTGTTTCATTTGATGCATAGCCAAACATTAGACCTTGGTCGCCTGCACCTTGATCTTCAGGTTTTTGACGATCGACACCTTGAGCAATATCTGGTGACTGTTTGCCAAGAATATTCAAGACTGCGCATGTCGAACCATCGAATCCGAGGTCAGAGTGGTTATAACCGATACTGTTTACGGTGTCGCGTGCGATTTTTTCATAATCGATATTTGCCGTAGTGGTGACTTCACCAGCCAAGACAACAACGCCTGTTTTAACCAGCGTTTCACATGCAACACGTGCATATTTGTCTTGGGCAAGGATCGCATCAAGAATTGCATCGCTGATTTGATCAGCCATTTTATCCGGGTGGCCTTCACTGACCGATTCAGAAGTAAAAACAGAATATTCGCGCATGAAAAAACCGATGATTTATGAGATGTAATATCTTCACTATGATAACGTTATTTATGACAATGGGCTAGCATTCGCACCATAAATGCACATGAGAAAAGTTGATGAAATCGATAGTAAGTTTCAATAAGCCAATTTAAAGAAATCTCATTAGTCACTATCGAAATGTGTTTCTTTGATAAGAATGCTTTACCCATTCTGCCAATTCAACGACAATACGACTTCGAATTTGTTCGTGCCCATTTTCGCACTAGGTATTTGTTATGACTCAATCGTCCCACTCTGTAAGTCAGCCGATTTTTAATCCGCCGTTGAATCAACGCCGCCTTGCTAATGCAGTCCGTGCGTTGGCAATGGATGCGGTTCAGAAAGCCAACTCTGGACATCCAGGTGCGCCGATGGGCATGGCTGATATTGCCGAAGTGTTGTGGCGTCAGATTTTGCGTCATAACCCTAGCAATCCAAACTGGGTGAATCGTGATCGTTTCGTATTGTCGAATGGTCATGGCTCGATGTTGCAATACGCATTGCTACATTTGACGGGTTACGATGTGACGATTGAAGACATCAAACAGTTCCGCCAACTCGATAGCAGAACACCAGGTCATCCTGAATATGGTTATACCGTTGGTGTAGAAACGACCACTGGCCCACTGGGTCAAGGCATTGCCAATGCGGTTGGTTTTGCTGTTGCAGAAAAAACCTTAGCAGCGCAGTTCAACCGTGAAGGTTTGAACGTTGTTGATCATTTCACTTACTGTTTTGTGGGTGATGGTTGCTTGATGGAAGGCATCTCGCACGAAGTATGCTCGCTGGCAGGTACGCTGGGTCTGGGCAAACTGATTACCTATTATGATGATAATGGTATTTCGATTGATGGCGAAGTTGAAGGCTGGTTCAGCGATGACACGCAAAAACGTTTTGAAGCCTACGGCTGGCACGTCATTAAAGTAGATGGTCACGATGCAAAAGCAATTCGTGAAGCGACTTTAGAAGCGCAAGCTGAAACGAATAAACCATCACTGCTAATTTGTAAAACGATTATTGGTTTGGGTTCACCGAACAAACAAGGCAAAGAAGATTGTCATGGTTCGGCGCTGGGTGCAGCTGAAGTTGCATTGACCCGTGAAGTATTGGGTTGGACAGATGAAGCGTTTGTGATCCCAGAAGATGTTTATGAAGCATGGGATGGCAAAGCAAAAGGTTCAGCACTAGAGCAACATTGGGATTCTGTATTTGAAGTTTACAGCCAGCGTTACCCAGAGCTTGCGACTGAATTAACTCGTCGTTTAAGTGGAGCTCTGCCAGCTAATTTTGAAGAAAAAGCTAATGCGTTCATCGCTGAATGCAATACCAAAGCAGAAACGATTGCAAGCCGTAAAGCGAGCTTGAATACGTTAGAGGCATTTGGTCCAATTTTGCCAGAATTGCTCGGTGGTTCAGCGGATTTGGCGGGCTCAAACTTTACCATTTGGAAAGGTAGTGTCGGCATTCAGGATAATCCTGCGGGTAACTATGTCCATTACGGCGTGCGCGAATTCGGCATGACTGCAATGGCAAACGGTATCGCGCTGCATGGTGGCTTGATTCCTTACGTTGCGACATTCCTAATCTTTATGGAATATGCGCGCAATGCAGTGCGTATGTCAGCACTGATGAAAAAGCGTGTGATTCATGTGTATACGCATGATTCGATTGGTCTCGGTGAAGATGGCCCGACGCATCAGCCGATTGAACAGTTGGCATCTTTACGTGGCACACCAAATTTACATGTATGGCGTCCAGCGGATACTGTTGAAACAGCAGTATCTTGGAAATTGGCATTGCAACGCCAAAATGGTCCAACCGCGCTGATTTTCTCTCGTCAGAATTTGCCGTTCCAAACGCGTAATGCTGATCAATTAGCGGATGTTGCCAAAGGTGGTTATGTGCTTGCGAAAGAGAAGGGTGCGCTTAAAGCTATTATCATCGCGACGGGTTCTGAAGTTGGCTTGGCTATGGAAGCATATGCACAGCTTGATGGCGTTCGCGTCGTATCAATGCCTTCATGTGAATTATTCATGGAGCAATCTGCTGAATATCGTGAGTCCGTATTACCAAGCGCAATTCGTGCTCGTGTTGCTGTAGAAGCGGCGCATGTGGATTACTGGTGGAAATTTGTCGGTTTGGATGGTCGTGTAATCGGTATGCGTACCTTCGGCGAGTCTGCACCAGCAGCGCAGTTGTATAAGCATTTCGGCATTACGACGGATGCTGTAGTTGGCGCTGTGAAAGAGTTGATTGGTTAATTTTTTACGCTTTTAAATGTTAGACTAAACGTTAGATTCTAAAAACGGTGCAATTTGCGCCGTTTTTTTACTTTATTGCTTTTTTAAT
>JASLFQ010000266.1 GCA_030150595.1 Aquirhabdus sp. | reverse complement strand
CTTTCGATGCTGTACCTCGTGATGGTGATGGCGGCGAGTATTCTATTGCCACAAGTGCGCGCGCTAATCATTGCTTTACTTGCTGCGCTTGCGGTGATTTATCAGCAGTTTTATTTTTCATTGATTCGTGCCAATGACCTACGAATGGTGAGCTCGGTGAGCTTACTGGCGATTAGTTTTATTGCCGTTTCAATTTTAGGTCAGTTAGTTACGCGGCGATTACGAGTGGTTGAGCAAGAGGTTTTTTCACAAACTAAGCAAGCTCTACAATTACAGGTGATCAATCAGCATATTGTTGAACGCATGCATACAGGTGTGTTGGTCTTTGACCAAGAACAGCGGTTGATGGTGATTAATGAAGCCGCACGTCAATGGCTACACCAACCGAATGCGATACAGGGTTGGACGTTGACTCAGCTTTCCTTACCACTCAAGAAACAGATCAATGAGGCGTTAGCCAATCATATTTTAACGCCCTTCGTTTTGGATGCGAATGAAAATAATTTAGCGTTGAGTGTTCAACTCGTCCCACTGGATGATGGGAATATTCCTCATATCAATGAACGGCAAATGCACTCCGCACCGACCATTGTTATTCTAGAAAATTTGAGTCGAGTGAATCAAAAAGCGCAGCAGATGAAATTGGCTTCATTAGGTCGATTGACGGCGAGTATTGCCCACGAGATTCGGAATCCGTTAGCGGCTATTAGTCAAGCGGGCGAATTGCTGGCTGAAATGGTGGCTCATGCTGATCAACGCGCATTATTAGATATGATTCAGAAGCAGAGTAATCGCATGAATCGGATGATTGAAGATATTCTACAATTATCCAGACGCAGCACTTCACGGCCTCAACCGATTCCACTCGTGGAATGGGTGCAAGAATTCATGCGCAACTTTATCCCGAATTCCACCGAGGCGATTCAGGCGCATACATATAGTCCAGAGCAATTATATTTAGAGGTGCAAGCAACCAAGGAAGACGACCACAATATCGTTTTTGATCCGATGCAATTGGAACAGGTGATGACTAACTTAGTGAATAATGGCTTACATCATGGCGCTAAAGTGCACGCAAAGCCCCGAATTTATTTACGAATAAAGACGTTGGAATCTGGTTTGGTGATGCTAGATGTGATGGATCAAGGCGCAGGCATTCCGCCGACGGCGATGTCGTCTTTGTTTGAGCCATTTTTTACGACTGAATCTGGTGGAACAGGTTTAGGCCTATATTTGTCTCGCGCGTTTTGTGAGGCGAATGGTGCATCGCTTTGGTGTATTCCACAGGCTTATGGCGCATGTTTCAGAATTTCGTTTGGTGTGTAATTAAACAGTCATCTTTTTGTGGTTCATGTTCCTTCCTCCATATAACCTCCACAAAAAATCCACGATAAAGTAAGGTTGTTATTCAAGAATCCTCGCCCAGTATTTGATAGCAGTTTCTTATTGCAATGTGACGTGTTTTTTATTTTTGCACGTTGCTTTTGATGTGTTTTGATTGAGGTTTTTTATGTCCACCAGAAATGCACAACTCCTCGCTGATGAAGCGAAATATTGCTCGTTTGGCGATACCGTACACTACGTTGATCCGCCTAAGATTTTTGAGAATAGCGGTGGTAGTTATTTGTATGATGAGAATGGTACGCCATATCTTGATCTGCAAATGTGGTATTCCGCAGTTAATTTTGGCTATAAAAACGAACGTTTGAATAACGTGTTAAAGCGCCAAATTGATCTTTTGCCGCAAGTGGCGAGCCAATATTTACATCCAACCAAGATTGAACTGGCAAAAGTGATTGCAGAAGATGCAAAAGCAAAATTCGGTATGGATGGTCGTGTGCATTTCAACGTCGGTGGTTCACAGTCGATCGAAGATTCGCTGAAAATCGTGCGTAATGCGTGTAATGGTAAGAGTCTGATGTTTGCATTTGAGGGTGGCTATCATGGTCGCACGCTTGGCGCATCTGCAATTACATCGAGCTATCGTTATCGTCGCCGTTATGGTCATTTTGGTGATCGTGCGAACTTTATTCCATTCCCATATCCGTTCCGTCGTCCGAAAGGCATGACCGCTGAAGAGTATGGCGATTATTGCGTGAAGGATTTTGCCCGTTTATTTGAGACTGAATACAACGGTGTTTGGGATCCAAAAGTGAAGCAATCTGAATACGCGGCATTCTATGTCGAGCCGATTCAAGGGACTGGCGGTTATGTTATTCCGCCACGTAACTACTTTAAGGGTCTGAAAAAAGTTCTTGATGATCATGGTGTATTGTTGGTCGTTGATGAAATTCAGATGGGTTTCTATCGCACTGGTAAATTGTGGTCGATCGAACATTTTGATGTGAAGCCAGATGTATTGGTATTTGCAAAAGCATTGACCAATGGTATGAATCCACTCGGCGGTCTGTGGGCGCGTGAAGAGTTGATCAACCCAACGATTTTCCCACCTGGCTCAACCCATTCAACATTTGCATCGAATCCGCTCGGTACGGCGCTGGGTCTTGAAGTCATGAAAATGACTCGTGAGATTGATTTCGAAAAAATGGTTATGGATAGCGGTGCTTATTTCTTGTCAGGTTTGCAAGAATTGCAAAAACGCCATGTCGAAATCGGTGATGTCGATGGCTTAGGTCTCGCATTGCGTGCTGAGATTTGCATGGAAGATGGTTTTGCACCCAATCGTGAATTGCTCGATAAGATGGTTCATATCGGTTTGTCTGGTGATCTGGACTGGGAAGGCAAGAAAATGGGTCTGGTGCTCGATGTCGGTGGTTATTACAAAAACGTAATTACCTTCGCTCCATCGTTGTATATTTCTCGTGCTGAGATTGATCAAGGTATAGCGCTGATTGATCAGTTGCTGACTCGTGCGAAAAGAGAGATGAAGATAGGTTTGTAAGAACTTAATTGTGGTGAAAAAGCACGGATTGATTCCGTGCTTTTTTGTAGGTTAAATCTAGGTTTATCGCAATACTATTGAGATCCACATCAATTCTGATTAGGATCAAGCCTTGGTTTATCACATGTAAATTGAGTAATGTATGCAGCAGGAAGAGCGGCTACAACGAAAGGGTTCCTACAAAGTCGCTTTGATTTTCTTTGGCATCGTTTTAATTGCTCAGGCGAGGTTTTTCACACATGCAGATAATCCAACTATCACGGCAGCACAGCATTGGATACCGACTCAGGCGACTATTCAAAATGAAAATATGGAGCAATTTGAAAGAAAGAGACATCGAGTGGAGTCCTGTCTCAATACGACTGTGAATTATGTTTTTCAAAGCAAAAGCTATCAAACGAAGCTTTATGCCGAATGTAAGATGACGAGTCAGCAAATGAGTGCGGAGCAAGTTGAAGTGCAATTGCGACAGAGTCATCCACTGCAAGGAACGATCAGCATACGTGTCAACCCGCAACAGCCAACGCAAACGATGGCAACCAATACTTTTAATCGTTTTATTGATTCTCGTAATCACGGAGCATTGCTGGTGAAAGGGTTGGAGATTGTTGGTGCTGTATTGATTGCGGTGGGTTTAGTTGGATTTTTATTCTAACCCAAATTTTCGGTCCTTTCCTTAAACGCCAAACACACAATTCCCACTAAAATTACAATTGCACCAATTAATTGCACCAATGACAAATGCTCATTGAATAACCAATAAGAACACAACATCACGCTAATCACATCGAGATGTGATGCCGCAAATGCAGGGCCGAGCGGGGCTTCTTTTAACAAAGTCATCCATGTGAGGAATGCGCCGATATAGCCAAAGACCGCGCCGTAAATCCAAGGATGGGTGAGAATCCGTATGATCCACTCAATGTTCGCTTGTAAAGGTAATGCTTGAACCGCAGTTTGTTTAAAGCACATCTGCGCCAAAGTATCAAAGATCATCAACAGCAAGAAACCAGCGATATAAAAGAGCGCTTTATGTTTTTCTGCGAAATCTTTCATTGACCGACTCCCACCAAAGCTACACCGACAGTCACCAGTGAAATGCCAATAACACGCATCGGTGTGAGCTGCTCGGCAAACCATAAGCGACCAGCGAGCATCAGGACAATGATGTTGATCGAGCGAAAGAGAACGCCTTCAGATAGAGGAACTAAAGACAAAAACGCTAACCAGACGATGATTTCAAACACATAGCAGGCAATGCCAAGCCAGAGCCAGCGTTGCCCGATGAGCGCCTGCCAATAGGATTGCTGTGCTGTATGTGGCTGAGTTGCTGCGGCTTTAAATGCGAGTTGACCGAAGGTGTCTAAACACACATTGAACAACCATAACGCGATAGCGAGATGCGTCATGCGGCAATATGCTCGGCAGTTTTTTGCTGCCGTTTGAGTGCGATTTCCATAAAAAACGTCACACTCTCATCAATCACGGTTTTGTATTCACGATCGATGGTGATGAGGTGATAACTATCATTCAATACAACCATTTTAGTCGGTGCATTGACCTTATTCTTAACCAGTAATGAATTACTAATATCTGCAATATCATCTTCGCCAGAATGCATGATGAGGCAAGGTGCTGTGACTTGAGGAAGTTGCTTACGGACGACATGAGAAAGCGTCAGCATTTCAGCCAGTGCAGGCCATGGATTACCTGCGAGTCCTGCGACAGCACTGTCACCGCTAAACATGCTTGCTACGACTCGCGCGCGTAGTCTTTCGTCTTTGAGTCCATATGGTGGTTGTTCAGTGAATACGCCAGATTGAAACCAATTTTTGAAGATTCCCAAATTTTTGAACCAGATCAATAAGAAATTCAAATAACGCGCATAACGTGGAATACTCCAACCGTCATAGCGAAAGGTCGGGCCATAGACGCCAACGCCAGCGATGAGTTCAGGTTGATCTGCGGCCAGTTTCAGTGACAGTACAGCGCCCATTGATAAGCCTGCGACAAACACATGATCTACGCTTTCACGTAGTTTGAGCATGGAGGTTTCTACAGTTTTGTACCAGTCTTGCCATGTGGTTTTAATCAAATCTTGTTCATCGCCACAGTGCCCAGCAAGTTGCATCCCATAAACGGTAAATCCAGCACGATTTAAACCCTTGCCGACCAACTTCATTTCGTTCGGGGTGCCTGTCAAACCGTGAATTAGCAATACGCCAATTCGACCACGACCTTCGATCTCACGACCCTCTAAGAAATATTCATTGTTTTGTATCATATGTTCATCAACTTACTTTACGAGTTCAGGGTTTATCAATTCAACATGGGTTCAATTAAATGACGGCGTAGGGAAGTGCATCATCGGCTCTGCTGTTTGGATTGGTGTTGATTGTAGAATCTCAGGCAACAGCGCCAGCGCATCTTTAAAGTTACGGATCGCGTGATGGGTAATGCCTCGGTCTTGGCAATAATCAATCAACTTATCTTTCGCCAAAACGACATCCACACGGTTGGAAACGCAGAAATCTGAGCTGCCATCACCGATGTATAGAATCCGTTGTGAGGTCAGTTGCGGCGTGATTTTGACGCTGGCGGCGCGTGCACATTTACAGTTTCCACTGGCTTTTAGGCAGTCGGCTTCGGCGTATGGAAATTCGAGCGACCAGCGGTTATTTTCCTGCTCAATGAGTTTGTTGGCATAAATTGGTAAATGCGCCAACTCATAGCGTGACAAAATAAATTGAATGGCTGAATCCAAACCATCACTGATAATTTGCAGTGGCACTTGCTGTGCGGCAGCAGCATCGTTAAATGCTTTGAAATCAGGATCAATCGTCATCGTTGCTAAACGACTATAGAGTGTTTCTGAATTGACATTGAGCATGCCAATTTGCGAACCCATACATTCGCGTGAACCAATGAGACCATCAAGCCAATCCTGTTCCAGTTCTCGCCATCCATCCATACCGAAGCTTTCGAGCAATACATCAGTCGTATCTTCAGTACTGATTGTGCCATCGAAGTCGCACAGAATAATCCACGGTGTGGGGTGTTCATCTTGAGCCTGCAATACTGAGCTGTGTTCTTGGTTGAACTGATTTTTGCTGAACTGATTTTTCGGAATAAACTTAGTCATAGAATTTCACCAAAAGGTTTTGGCCGATGAGGAGCGGTGGAGTGGATGGGGATTGCTGATTTTGATGCGACTGCTGAGATTGCGATGGCGTATCCAAGGCGAG
>JASLFQ010000247.1 GCA_030150595.1 Aquirhabdus sp. | reverse complement strand
CATCGCTTTCGCATAGCGATCAAATACATCTTCAATGTCACGTAATGGCTCCCATCTGACAAGGCTCATGATATTTCTCCTTGAATTTACGGGATTGCTACCACAGAAAAATGAGTACCCGTTTCGACTCATTTTTTCCTTTCCTCATTATAGGTATTGGGATGTTTTGGTGCGTTGCAAGGGTCTTTTTTGATCAATTGTGAGATTTAAGATATTAATATTAAATAATAAATAAAATTATTTTTGGGTCATTTGAAACTATCCTTCTTTTTCAAATCATCTAAACATACTTTTTGAAGATGTTCATTCAGCGCGTATATTGAAGTTGCTTTATGAGTTGGAGTATTCATAAGAATCTGAAGTAATATAATCGGTGAAGAAATGAATAAAATACTGCAAGCAGTTAATATTATTAATCTTAATTGCTCTTTGAGTTTGAGCCATTTTGTTAATTTAAAAGAAATTCGGTCTTGTGATAATTTGTTCTTTCTGGATGGTGCATAACCATCTTCTATTATTTCTTTATAGTCTTTGTACGTGGATAGAATGGTTATTAAACATAAAATGCCGCCAACTATAAAAACTCCGCCTAAAAAAATAAAAAGACCATTCCATCCTCCAATAGTTGTACATGTTTGCTTTAAAGATGAAGTGTAGTCTTTGAATCGCTGGAATAGGAGGATGAATACTCCACCACATATAATTAGAAAAACGAATTTTTTCAGAGCAGCAGGATCTTTTGGAGTAATAACTGCTTCTCCGCTCGCAATTTCTTTTGCATACCTTTGTTCTAGTGGCAGGTTATCTTTAGCGAGTTGCTGACGATATTTTGGAATCATCCACATTAATAAAACTAAGCCAATTGCCCCTAATACATAAGACCAAAAGTAGTTGTGCATATTCTAAATTCCTTAATTATTATTTATCCCTTTGAAAACTCACCACAACCACAGTGCTACATTCATATCGGCATAACCATATTGATGATTAAGTGCTTCTTTTAATGCTTTACTGGCGGTTTGTTTGGGCTTCATTTTAAGCGCTTTGGCTGCTGCCTGAATTTCTTTTAATTCATGAGGTTCTAAATAGAGAATTTCATGTTTGGTCACTTCATTTTTTTGATACAGCTTGAGCAGGTGGCTGCCAATCGTATCTATAGTTAAGCCGCGTTGTTCTGCAATTTGTGCGCGATCTAAGCCTTGATTCACCAACTCTAAAGTCGCGGTAACGGTATCTACTTTTTCAAGGATTGGCTCCGCATAATCAGGTGATTGATCAGCTGGGAGTGCGCGGATTTCTGCCAAACGATCTAGGAAAGCCTGACCATAACGCGCGAGTTTTTGTTCACCGACACCGCTAATCAGTTTCAGCTCACCTAAATGACTTGGATCATTAACCGCGATGTCACGCAAAGTTGCATCGTTAAAAATAATATAAGGCGGAACTTTCTGTGCTTGTGCAAAGGCGAGGCGCAATGTACGAAGTGCTTCAAATCGACGCTGTGCATCAACTGGCAAGTCACTGGCTTTACCAATCGCCCGATCTTTTTTAGCGACTTTAGCTTTAGGTAATGCGAGTTCGCGTAGCCATAAAGTAGATTTACCTTTCAGCAGATCTCGCGCTTTTTCGCCAGTGACTAAACCACCAAAACCTTCCGCATCAGGAAGTAAGTATCCAAGCGCGACCAATTGTCTAAATACGTTGCGCCATGCGGCTTCGGATAAATCCTGACCGACACCAAACGTCGGTAACTCATGATGTCCAAACTGTTTGATCTTATCGGTATCTACGCCAAGCAGAACATCGACAAGATGCGCCGCACCGAAGCGATTCCCTGTGCGAATTGCGGCAGATAAGGCTTTTTGCGCTGCTATAGTGGCGTTCCAAGTTTCTGGTGGACTTAAGCAAATATCACAGTTGCCACAAGGCTTGGTGCCTATCTCACTGAAGTAGGTGAGCAGAACTTGTCTCCGGCAACTCGTCGTTTCACAGTAGGCAAGCAGCGCATCGAGTTTGCCTGCTTCGATCCGTTTCACCTCAGGCGGCGCTTCCGACATGGCGAGCATGCGGCGCACGGAAACGACATCGCCTAAGCCATAAGCCATCCATGCTTCAGAGGGTAATCCATCACGTCCTGCGCGACCCGTTTCTTGGTAATAACCTTCAAGTGATTTTGGTAAATCTAAATGCGCTACGAAACGGACGTTGGGTTTGTCGATGCCCATGCCGAAGGCCACGGTTGCACAGACAATCCGCCCTTCTTCGTAGAGAAATTCTTCTTGGACTTTGATACGTTCGGCTTGTGGCAGACCCGCATGATAGGCGAGGGCTGGTAGATTTTTGCTTTGTAAGAATTCCGCGGTTTCTTCAACGCGCTTGCGCGATAGACAATAAACAATTCCCGCCGATCCTTCGGGTTGCTGTTGAATAAAATCGAGCAGTTGTTTGCGACCGTTATCTTTTTCAGTAATGGTATAGCGAATATTTGGTCGATCAAAACTGGATAAAAAGATAGGTGCATTTTGCAGACTTAAAACTTGGATAATGTCCGCGCGCGTGCGTTCATCCGCCGTCGCTGTGAGCGCCATGCGTGGGATATGTGGATAGCGCTGAGCGAGTAATCCAAGTTGCTGATATTCAGGTCTGAAATCATGTCCCCACTGGCTGACGCAATGTGCTTCATCAATGGCAAATAATGAAAGCGGAGCCTGATCAAGCAAAGCCAAAAAACTTGCATTCAACAATCGTTCAGGTGCGACATAGAGTAAATCGAGCTTGCCATGTTGTAAGTCGTTTTCAACTTGTCGCTGTGCTGCAAGAGGTAGTGAGCTATTCAAAAATTCTGCACGAACACCCAATTCACGCAGTGTATCCACTTGGTCTTTCATTAGCGCAATCAGTGGGGAAACGACGATACCGACACCTTCTCGCAATAACGCTGGAATCTGATAACACACACTTTTGCCGCCACCTGTCGGCATGAGAACTAGTGTATTTTTTCCCTGTGCAGCATTTTCAATAATCTCAGCTTGTTGTCCACGAAAATGATCGTAGCCAAAAACTCGAGAGAGTGTTTTAAGTGCAGCAGTTTGGGATGGGGAGTGTGCGCGATTCAACATGATGATGTGTACTTAAGCGAATGAGGTGTGGTCTTTTTTATGGAGAGAAGTATAGCGTGATTTGAGGAGATGCTTTTGTTATTTGAGTATCCGAATAATTCTTGCGATGTGTTTGTGGAGAGTGGTACTGTTTATCTAAATGAAAATGATAGCCTAGATGAGAAGGAGGCATATGTCGCAGATTGATTACTATAAGGAGGTGCTGATTGATTTGACAGCTGCTGATATTCGTCAAGTGTATGATGAATGTTTAAATGTACTAGAACCTGATTCATTCGGTGATTATTTATTGAATTTGGCTTGTGAGTTACTTCAGGTCGAAAACGTAAATTTTTTTATTGAAAAGGGTGCTTGCCTTGAAACAATAGCTTCAGACGGTGCTGATCGCGCCGCGCAGGTCCTGCGCGCCATGCCGTCCAAGGCAGGCGAACCGGCGGCCCAGGAAGAAGCTGCCGTTGCACACCACGCGGCGGCTGGGGTCCCAACCGCGCTTCATGGCCGCCAG
>JASLFQ010000205.1 GCA_030150595.1 Aquirhabdus sp. | reverse complement strand
CTGACGACGCGGAAATTATGAGTGAAGAAATCTTTGGACCATTGCTACCAATCATCAGCTTCACTCAATTAGACAGTGTCATTGCGCGAATCAATGCCGATCCAAAACCATTAGCATTGTATGTGTGGAGTCGCAATAAAGAGAATATTCAGAAAGTCATGCAGCAAACGACATCTGGTGGCGCATGTATTAACCACAGTGTGGTACAGTTTTTACACGGTAATTTACCGTTTGGCGGTGTGAATAACTCTGGTATCGGTAGCGGTCATGGTTATCATGGTTTTCTGGCATTCTCACATGAACGGGCAGTCGTTCGTAGCTGGATCATACTGGCCAAAATGTTCTACCCTCCGTACACCAACTTCACCCGCAAGCTCATTGCGTTGTTTATTAAGACGGTTTAAATCGATTAGTCTAGCTTCTTTCGATCGCGAAAGGAGCTTACATTACTCACGCATTGTTACTGAAATAGCCTCAAACCCTGCTGTAAACCTTGATTCAATCAATCCATGATAAAAATGTAAGACGCGAAAAATACAGATGAATTTGATTAGCAATCAGTCATCCACTTATAAAAGGAATATTTTATGCATTTTATATGGTTCTTACTCGTTGGTTTGATCGCAGGCTGGTTGGCGGGTTTACTCGTCAAAGGTGGCGGCTTCGGTATCATTGGTGACATGGTCGTCGGTGTACTGGGCGCTTTAATTGGCGGCTTTATCTTTGAAACAATCGGCGTTTCCTCAGGCGGCGGACTCATTGGTAGCATTATTGTTGCAACCATTGGTGCAATCATCTTGATCTTTATCTTACGATTTATTAAAAAAGCGACATGATCACGAAGTCTTTATATTAAAAAACGAATCAATAAAAAAGCGAACCTCATGGTTCGCTTTTTTTCACTCAAACAACCATTAATCCATCTTGCGACCTTTGCTTGCAGCAATACGCAAACGCAAACCATTTAGACGAATAAAACCTTCTGCATCTTTCTGATTGTATGCACCGCGATCATCTTCAAATGTCGCGATATTTGCATCAAACAATGTGTCATCTGACTTACGACCCGCAACAATCACATTACCTTTATAGAGCTTAACGCGTACAACGCCGTTTACAGGGGCTTGTGACTCATCGATCATGACCTGAAGCATCTTACGCTCTGGGCTCCACCAATAACCGTTATAGACGAGACTTGCGTAGCGTGGCATCAGTTCATCTTTTAGATGTGCCACTTCACGATCAAGCGTAATGGATTCAATTGCACGATGTGCGCGCAACATAATCGTGCCTGCTGGTGTTTCGTAGCAGCCGCGTGACTTCATACCGACATAGCGATTTTCGACCAAATCTAAACGACCGATACCATGCTTACCGCCGTACTCATTCAACTTGACCATCACTTCTGCTGGTGTCATTGCTACGCCATCGATTGCAACGATATCGCCCGCTTTGTACGTGAGTTCAACATATTGTGGTAGATCTGGTGCTTTTTCTGGGCTGACAGTCCAGCGCCAAATATCTTCCTCTGGCTCCCAGTACGGATCTTCCAAGCCGCCGCCTTCATACGAAATATGCAGCAAGTTGGCATCCATTGAATATGGAGATTTCTTGCCTGCTTTAGCGAAATCGATCGGAATATTGCGCTCTTTTGCATATGCCATCAGTGTTTCACGTGAAGTCAAATCCCACTCACGCCAAGGTGCAATGGTTTTTAAATGCGGTGCAAGTGCAAATGCACCCAGCTCAAAACGCACTTGGTCATTCCCCTTACCCGTCGCGCCATGACTGATGTATTCAGCGCCATGTTCTTTAGCGATTTCAACCAAACGTTTTGCAATGAGCGGACGCGCAATCGAAGTGCCGAGCAAATACTCGCCTTCATAAATAGCATTAGCGCGGAACATTGGAAATACGTAATCGCGGGCAAATTCTTCGCGTAAGTCTTCGATATGAATCGATTTCACGCCCATTTGCTGCGCTTTTGCGCGTGCTGGTTCAACTTCTTCACCCTGACCAATATCAGCAGTAAAGGTAATTACTTCAGCATCATATTTCTCTTGTAACCACGTCAGAATGACTGAGGTATCTAGACCGCCTGAGTAGGCAAGTACAACTTTACGCTTTTCCGCCATGAATGTTGTCCAGTGCAAATTAAAAACTAAAGGAATGAATCAAAAAAGAGGTGTTCTTAAGTCGCGACATTCTACATGAAAGCAATCCACGACGCAGCAACTTCAATGTTGTAACCGTGATGATATAACGATGATCATCGGATTTTGCACACGAAGCATTTATGCGTTTTCATGTTTAATCAAATGAAACTCGCGAACACGATGGCGACCAGAAGTTTTTGCTTTATAAACCGCTTCGTCTGCTTGATGGATAAACTCAGCAATGGTGATTTCTTCATCATTCACAGAATAAGTAGACACGCCAACGCTGACAGTGACATGCTTTTCTGTTTTCGATTTTTTATGTTCAATATCAAGCTCATCTACTGTGCGAAGTATGCGATCAGCAACAGCACGTGCACCCGCGATAGGCGTATTCGGCAATAAAACTAAAAACTCCTCTCCACCATAACGCGCTGCGACATCCGTACTTCGTGACAGAATCTCCCGCAAAGTGTGCGCAACAGCAATCAACGTATCATCGCCTTTGAGATGACCATAGAAATCGTTGTACGCTTTAAAGTGATCAATATCAACAAAAATCAATGATATAGGCTCACCAGAACGATGCGCACGCTCCCACTCATCATCCATACGCTCGTTAAAGAAACGGCGATTTGCCAATCCCGTCATCGGGTCTTCTCGCGATAAACGTGCGAGTTCTTTACCCATACGTTCGGCTTCAGCTTTATCTAAAGTCAGCAAACGTGCTTGTAAAAAGTTTTCACGCTCTTTAGCAATATTGGCATGTCCCGCGATATAACCAATAAAATTAATGAGTCCGGTATAGTAAAAATATCGAGTAATTTCCTCATTCGAATACCAAACAAAATCGTAATTCGCGGTCTGTAAATAGGCGATTAGCATTGCAAGAATCCCCGCACCTCCACCAATCAACAGCACAAATTTAGGCTTCATTCCCGC
>JASLFQ010000190.1 GCA_030150595.1 Aquirhabdus sp. | reverse complement strand
AAGAAAGTCCGATGGTGCAGTTGTTTTTGCGCATGGGTGAATCGATTGAGCGGGTTGATATTAGTTTACGCTTAATCAAAGACCCAGCACGAGATATTAAGGCTTTGGGCGAGGTTTTAGACTTACTTCCGATTGGTTGGCAACGACTCAAAGAGCCAATTATGCTGCTGAATAAACGCTATGATCGCGTCGCGTTTTATGATCTGAGTGATCGTATTCAAGAGCTGTTTAGGAATGGCGTATGAAATTACTCGTCAATCATCAAACCATTTATCGTTATGAACATATGGTCAAGCGTAGTGTCCAATATTTACGAATGAGTCCGCAAACTGTAGCGCATCAACAGGTACTCAATTGGCAACTCTCCGTACCTGGCAAGACGATCACTCAGTCCGATGGTTTTGGTAATGTCTGGACAACGTTATACCTTGATCAGCCTCATCGAGAGTTGTTCCTGCTGGCGCAGGGTGAGATTGAGATTGATGATCAGGCGGACAATAGCCGCGATGATCGTCATGCCCCCGAGTTGTTCCTTCATCCTACACAAATGACGCAGTCGGACGAGGCAATGCGCGATTTTACAGGCCAGCATTTGAAATCAAGAAGTCGTGATGATCTCATTACTTTTGCTCAAGCACTTGCGGAAAAGATGCCATATACCCCAGGTTCAACGGATGTTGCAACGACTGCAAGTGAGGCTTTTAATCTCGGATCGGGTGTTTGTCAGGATCATACGCATGTGTTTCTGGCGTGCGTGCGTGATCAAGAGATAGTGGCGCGTTATGTATCAGGCTACCTCTATAGTTCGATCGCTAGCCACATGGCGAGCCATGCGTGGGCAGAAGTGCTGATTGATGGTTATTGGTATTGTTTTGATGTCAGTAATCAATTGTTCACACCAAGTCGGCATATTCAAGTAGCGGTTGGACGTGATTATCTTGATGCTGCACCCGCGCGCGGAGTGAGGCAAGGTGGTGGCAATGAGTCGTTGAGCGCGTTGGTTCAGGTGTCAGTCAGTTAATTTCCCTCATGCTTTAAATAATGTACTAAAATACCTTGATGCAGCCCCGAAGTTTGATACTACCCAATTCGGGGAGAGCATTATGATGGTATTTATTTGACTAACTTAAATTGTTTGGCTGATTCCGAACAGTTCGATGAGAAATGAGATGACCTATTGCGTTGCCATGCGTCTGAAGGAAGGCATGATCTTTGTGAGCGATTCGCGAACGAACGCGGGTATCGATCATATTGCGACTTTTCGTAAATTACATCGTTTAGGCGTGCCTGGCGAACGTATATTGGTCATTCAGAGTTCGGGCAATTTAGCGACATCTCAGGCTGTGATTACGAAGCTCTTTCATAGTATTCAGGCTGATACGGGTAAGCATCTCAACAATGTGCCCACAATTTTTGATGCGGCTTCACTGGTGGGTCAATACCTAAGAGATGTTATGAAAGCGTCAGCATCGATTGTTGCAGGCTCTGATGACTCCGAGTTTTCTTGCTCATTCCTACTTGGTGGACAGATCAAAGGTCAACCCCCAGAACTTTATAATATCTATCCGCAAGGGAATTTCATTGCAGCAACGGTTGATACGCCTTATTTTCAGATCGGTGAAAGTAAGTATGGCAAGCCGATTTTAGATCGTGCTTTGAGCTATGATTCACCGCTTGATAAAGCATTGCGTTGTGCGCTGATTTCCTTTGACTCAACGATTCGATCTAATCTTTCGGTCGGCACACCGCTCGATTTATTGGTTTATAAAGTGGATAGTTTTGACTTTCCAGAAGGTCGCCGTTTGTATGAAACCGATCCGTATTTTTCAATGATTAGGCAGCAATGGTCGGATAGTATGCGGGCATCACTTTCGGCGTTGCCGCCGCCGCCAGATGACTATTGGCGTTAATTCGTTGTTGCGAGTTTGGATTTAATCGACTGTTGATAAGTTAGATAAACTCTCAGATCAAACTCAAGCTGATGATAGTTTGGTTCCATATATTCGCAGAGTTGATAAAACGCTTTGTTATGGTCACGTTCTTTCAAATGCGCAAGTTCGTGTACGACGATCATGCGCAAGAACGCGGCAGGTGTATTTTTAAATAATGCTGCAATACGAATTTCCTTCTTCGCTTTTAATTTCCCCCCTTGTATTCGGCTAATCGCTGTATTCAGTCCTAATGCGTGATGATCTACGGTCAAGTGATTGTCGTACATGACTTTATCAATCGATACAGCATTTTTCAGATAAGTTTGTTTTAGTTCAACAGCATAGTCATATAGCGCTTTATTATTCTGAATCATATGTGATTCGGGATATTTCTTGTGCAGATATTCGCCGAGCTTATTCTCAAGCAACATTTGTTTGATTTGCTGTTGCAGTGACGCAGGGTAGTGATTTAAGTATTTAAGTGGGGTCAAAGTAGAAGCCGTTTTTGCGTTAATAAAAGAGATTTGCTGATTGTTGCTAATGAACAATTATAGCAAGGGCATTGAGCGGAGTCGAAATGTGCGGTGTTCCGCAACGCATTTCGACTCCGCTCAATGGGCTATTGCGCTTTTAGAGCATCATTTACGATGTGGATGTTCTACAAAAAACGCCGCAAGGTTCAATAACGATGCGGCGTTTTTTGTGAGTTAAACAATAACGCGTTTATGCGCGAGTGATTTCATTTGCACTTTCTACATTAGGTTTTTTCTTGCGCGCCATGACTGTTGCAACAATTCCTGACGATGCATAAATCAACCCAACACAAAATAAACCGAGTGGAATGTCATAAACAATCGCGATCAGAACCAAGACCACAGGCAGCATCACAACAAAAGGAACACGTTTCCGATCCAACTCTTTAAAGCTAAAATAACGCACATTACTGATCATCAAGAAACCAGCAGCCACGGAAATGAAGGCATAAATGATTTGCCATGCCGTTAAGCTGTGATCAATCCATGTTGGTTGTTCCAGACCGACCCAGATTGCGCTTGCAACGATGATTGCCGCGAGCGGACTAGCAAGCCCGATAAAGTAACGTTTATCCACAACGGCGATTTGCACATTAAAGCGTGCTAAACGAAATGCTGCACAAGCGGTATAAATAAATGCGCACGCTAAACCTACGCGACCTAGTGGTTGTAGTGCCCAGCTATAGATGAGAATTGCAGGGGCAACGCCAAATGACAACATATCCGACAGTGAGTCGTATTGTTCGCCAAATGGGCTTTGTGCATTCAATGCGCGTGCAACGCGACCGTCTAAACCATCAAATAACGCCGCCAGAAAGATGGCGTAAATTGCTCGTTCAAATTGACCACTCGTACTGGCAATGACTGAGTAAAAACCGCTGAGCAATGCGATTGTGGTAATGAGATTCGGAAATAAATAAATGCCCTTGCTCCGCACTCTGCTGCCTTCGTGATGTTCTTCTTCGATAATCTCGAACGTCAGTCCATCATGATCATCGTCATCGAAAGCAGGATTGTCGAGTGGGTTCAATAAATCGGGTTGCTCCGCAGGACGGCGTTCAGGATATTTGTCTGGTGTCGCCACGATTCACTCCATTAAGACATTAGATTTATGAATTCAATAATATATGTAGAAACAGTTCAAAGTCCAATCGAACAATAACAGCTTATTCGCCTACTAACCATCGCACTGCAGCATGACCACCATTCTCACTCATTTTGAGTTGTGGGAATAGCCATTGCAAGAGTGTATCTGCATGGTCTGCGAATTGAAACGGTGGGTTAATCACGAGTAAACCACAACCATTCAAGCCGACTGGCGTATCATCTGGCCAAACACAAAGTTCGCAAATCAATTGTCTACGAATGCCCGTTTTCTGCATTTTTTTCTCAAAACGTTCAATCATCGGGCGATCTTTAATCGGATACCAAACAGCGTAAACACCAGTAGGCCATTTTTGATGAGCTGCTGTTAACAATTCGACAAGCTGTGGAAAATCCTTTCGTTCAATTTCATATGGTGGGTCAATCATGACCAAACCGCGTTTTTCTTTCGGCGGAATGACACCGAATAAGCCTTCGTAGGCATCACGTTCGTGCAAACCTAAACGAGTGTCATACAGATAATGATGTAATTGCGTAAACACATCAGGGTGCATTTCAAATGCGGTTGCTCTATCGATGTCGCGCATTTGTTTGAGTGCAAGCCACGGCGAACCTGGATACCAACCACGACTTTTTTCCTCGCGTAACTCTTCAACTAATGCTAAGTAACGTTGAATCATCGGTGGTGCAATACGAACCACGCTTGGATCAAGCGTACTTAAGCGGTGAATACCGTCGAGATATTCCCCTGATTTTTGTGCAGGTGCGAGAGACAGATCATACATGCCTGCACCAGCATGAGTATCGATATAGCGATAAGGTTTGTCTTTTTTACCCAATAGTTCAAGCAGTTCTAATAAGAGAACATGCTTCATCACATCAGCAAAATTGCCAGCGTGGAAATGGTGACGATAATTCATACAGTTAATTTAAAACCTTTTTTAAAACGTACAATTGCAGAAGCGATTGACTACAACACAAAAACAATGAATCAAAAGAGAACAGTGAGGCGGTTTAAAAACCGATCATCAGTTCATCTTAAAACATGCAAATTCAAAAAGCTCGAAGCGAAATAATCTAGCAACATGGTAGCATGAACCATGTCTATTTAAGACATGCAAATACACATCACTTGATTTGTTGGTTGCAGTTTTTAGGGTCTTTTTTGTTTAATGGCAGAACCGTCGATATTGATTTAGGGTGTGCAAATGAGTTGGATTGAATATTGGCAAAGCTATTTTAATGATCATACCGATGCGTTTGATGCATTGGTTGAAGATGGGTTTGCGATTATTGACCAAGCTTTACCTCATGATTTATATGTTCAACTTGTTCAAGAAAGCCAAAATGAAGCCCATTATCAAGCGGCGAAGATCAGTGCTGGTGGACGTTTAGAAACGGTGCGCAGTGACTCGACGCGCTGGGTTGATGAGCAAGATGTGATCGGAAAACATTATCTTGCGGCGCTACATGGATTGGGCGAGGTGTTGAATCAGTCACTGTATTTAGGCATACGTTCCGTCGAAGCACATTATGCGCAATATCAGATCGGACAGTTCTACGCCCAGCATCGAGATAATGCAAAAGGCTCTAATGTCCGTGCGATATCTACGGTTTTATATCTCAATAGTGACGTGGAAAACAGTAGCTTGGAAAAGACCCATCTTCATTCGTTAAAACCTCAAGAAACTTGGCAGGCGGAATGGGGCGGTGAGCTTCGATTAATAGATTTGCATGATTCTGCTCATGATATTTTACCGATTGCCAATCGCTTGGTTGTTTTTCAAAGTGACTTACCCCATGAAGTATTGCCAGCAAACAAAATTAGGCGCTCCATTGCGGGCTGGCTCAGACGAGATGAGCGTGTGTGAAAACGATGAGAACTCAAATATGACTCAAGCGAAAGCGGTTAATGCAGAAACGATGACGATTAGCGAGCTCATTGCGCGCGTTGGTGAAACAGATCAACTGTTTCTCACTGAGCCAACGCCTATGCTTGCGATTGAGCGCGCGCAGTTACGACTTCAGTTGGTTGCGAAGAGCAATAATCAGTCAGAGCAGCTTTATTTTTTGGGCGAGGCTGCTGTGATCTTAGAGCTGGCTGATGCCGAAGCGGAAGACCAAGCGACGCATGTTTTGTTGGCAGCGCAATTGGCAGCTGTTTATTTGCAGTTTAATCAAGTAACGCCGCAGAAACGTTATTTAACAGTCGTTGGGCAGATTTTACGCCCACATTCAAATGCAGAACATCCTGCTATTTTTCTCGGTTTAGCGCGAATGGATGCGGCACAACATAAACAGGCTTTAACGAAGCATTGGCTTGGACGCTGGTTGAAAGTTTTAACCACGGAAGCAGATTCCGATGCTTTAAACACCTATCCAGAGTTCAGTGAATATCTATCCGATGAGTGGTTTCAACAGATTGTTCTGAACGCACAGAATCCACAGCGAGCGATTCCAAATCCAATAACTTCCGTTCACTCATAAAGTGATGTGACTGGTTGGTGATTGGGTCAATAAAGCTGATCTGTTTTGCAAGGAGCTGTAGCGGCTTAATATAATCTTCTTTCCAATCAACCAATTTTGGGTAAAAAGGATCATACAAAATCGGAATGCCCAGTGCGGCAAGATGCACTCGAAGTTGATGTTGCTTGCCTGTGATCGGCGAAAG